>JALWKR010000094.1 GCA_027081375.1 Persephonella sp. | reverse complement strand
TACAGTAAACACTGCAAAAATTTGTTGCTCTAAACAAAACTCTATCAGGATACCTGTGGGTAATACCAGAAACAGGACTCATAACATCTTCATTAAAGGGGTCAAGATAAGCATCTTTCTGAACTTCTTCGTCTATCTCTTCTAAAGAGGGAAATATCTGTCTGTATACAGGGTCTTCTTTTGAGAAATTCTGAATAAGAGAAAAGTAATAAGGGGTTGCTCCAAAGTGAAAAATATCTGATGCTTTTAAGAAAGCTTCTTTTTCTCTTTCAGAAAGAGAAACAATCTTTTCTACGTCTTCAATTGTTTTAAATCTACTTCTTATTTGCCACTTCCAGTTAAACCACTCTCTCCTTGATACATCTTTCCATAAAGGAAATTTCTTCCAGTACTCTTCTTCAAGAAAAACCATCTATCCTCTTATCTTATAAAGAACATGAGCTGTTATTTCATTGTTAATAAGAGTAGCCAATACAACAAAAACCAAAAGAAGAAGATATATAACTGTTAAGCTCTCTTTTTTCACTTTAAAAAGTATGACTCTCAGGATAACTATAAAAATGAAAAGTCCTGTAATAACATATCCAGTTAAATAATGAAACTTTATTGGAAGGTGTTCTACCTCTCCGAAAATTTGAGCTATTCCTGTTATCCCTGCCAAAATAGCTATAATACTTCCAACTATTACAATTATTCCTGCTATATGGGAAACTAGCTCTTTTTTTGTAAATATACCAGCTCCTTCAAAAAAAAGACCTAAAAGGGGAATTAAAATTCCAAATCTACCTAGTAGAGCATGTGCAAGATTATAATCCATTTTTTCTCCATAAATGGTCGGAGCGAGCGGACTCGAACCGCCGACCTCTGGCCCCCCATGCCAGTGCTCTACCGCCTGAGCTACGCTCCGACTTTTGAACCATTTAAAGCTTCTTTAAGATGTTTCCCAACCCTAAAAGATATACCAAATCTTTCAGGAATCAATTTTTCTTCTTTTGTTTTAGGATTTCTTCCTATTTTTGCAGCCCTCTTCTTAACTACAAATGTTCCAAATCCTGAAAGCTGAACTTTTTTGTTATCTTCTCCGTTAACTAGCTCTTCAGAAATTTTATTAAAAATCTCGTTAACAACTTCTGAGACTTCCTTTTTTGTTAAGTTTACATTTTTGTTCTCTAAAATCCAGTTAACAATGTCTGCCTTTGTCATTTATTCTCCTCTTCTAAATATGTATTTTTATACTTTACATAGTTTTTATAAGACTTTTCAAGCCAGGAAATTTCTTCCTCTGTAAGATCTCTTTTAAATTTAGCAGGGGAACCAACCCATAGCGACCTTGGTTCTATTTTTTTTCCTGGAGTTACTAGCGATCCAGCTCCTATAATGCTTTCTTTTCCTACTACTACTCCGTCCATAACTGTTGCTGACATACCTATAAGACATCTATCTTCTATAGTGCATCCATGAAGCATAACATTGTGACCTACAGTCACTTCTTTACCTATAATTGTTGGGTGGGTATCGTGTGTAACATGGATGATAGTACCATCCTGAATATTAGTTCTGTCTCCAATTCTTATATAGTTAACATCTCCTCTTATAACTACGTTGTACCATATGGAGCAGTCTTCACCTATCTCTACATCTCCTATTATTACAGCGTTTTCAGCTATAAAAGCTGAAGGGTGTATTTTAGGGTATTTTCCCTTATAAGGTTTTATTATTGCCATCTTTTAACTTTCCCTTGTTTTTCTTAATAAACCTATAACCTATAAAAAAATACAGTGCAGTAATTGAAATCATTAACAGAGAGATAAATATTATAGTAAAAATTTCCATTTTTTAACCTTTGTATGTAGCTTTTCCTGTTTCTGTTTCCCATACAGTTACACTTACTACTTTTATATCCTCTAGTAATCCTGCTTCATCAAGCTTTTTTTCTAAAAACTCATATATAAATCTTGCTATTGCCTCAGCTGTAGGACAAAAATCTACAACAAAAAGTTTTAAAAAACCAAAATGTTCTTTAAATGTAGGAAATAGAGGATCATTTTTGTCAATAATAAAAGAGTGATCTATCTGATTATCAATTAGGTCTTTAAGAGCAGCTTTTATATGATAAAAATCTATAACCATTTCCTGTTCATTTAATGTGTCTGAACCTACTGTAACCTCAACTTTATAACTGTGCCCGTGTATGTTAAGACAGGGGTTAGGTGGAATTTCTGTTCCCATAAGCTTTGCACCTTTTCCTGACATAAGGTTCTGTTTCCATACTCTATGTCCTGCCTCAAACTTAAATCTTTTTGTTATCTCGTATTTCATTTCCTACCTCTCTAGCCTAGAGTTATATCTAAATATAGCATTGTTAATAACCCAATTAAAAATCCTACTGTTACAAGAAGCTCATTTTTATTTTTATAAACCTCAGGGAAAACCTCTTTTATAGTCACATATATCATAGCTCCCCCTGCAAAGCTAAGACCTAAAGGTAATAAACTGTGAAAGATAGTAAACGCATATCCCCCAAGAACTGTAAAAACAAACTCTGAAAAACCACTTAGAACACCTATTAAAACAGGTATCCATACTCTTTCTGTAAGAAATATTAAAGGAAGGGAAACAGCTAAACCTTCAGGAATATCCTGCGTTCCAATGGCTATTGCTGTAGCCCATCCTTTTTCAACATCATTTGCCATTGATACACCAACTGCCATCCCTTCAGGAATATTGTGAATAATAATGGCAGTAACTATCATAAAGATACTTTTAACCCTTTCTTTATAATTTTCTGTTATTTTAAGTTTTGTTATGTACTCTTCATGGGGAACTAACTTTTCAATAAGAAATATAGCGAGAAAACCAAGGATTATACCTAGCATAACAGTATAAATACTTCCTATTTCCGTAGCAGGCATTATCAGAGAGGTAAAGGAAGCAACAAGCATAACTCCCCCACTAAAAGCAAGACCAACATCAAGCCACCACTCAGGAAGCTTTTTAAACACAACTGCAAAAAGAGCTCCAAGACTTGTTGTTAGCATAACAAAAAGACCAGCAAGAACTATTTGCTGCATTATACTTTTAGCACCTGATTGTTATTTTGTTCCTGATTAACTTCTACTATTAAATAAACTTTGTCTCCTGGTCTTACCTTTTCTATAGTTTTAAGACCTATCATATCTCCTCTTTGAGTTTCCTCTATATTTTTACCGTCTATTTGCATAGACTCAACTTTTTGTCTTACAACTCCTGTTTTCTTACCTATTATGTGAATTGTATCTCCAACTTTTATTGTATTATCTACTATCTTTACTTCAGCAACACTTATTCTTGGATAAAACTTAACAACTTCTCCAACATAGAGCTTTTTCTCTTTAGCAATAGATTTGTTCATTCCAAAAAGACCTTCTCCAAAGTAAAAACCACTGTCCCACTCTCTATGGTAAACCCTTTCAAGTCTATCCCATAAGTCCTTCCATCCTTTTGTTTCCCACTCTCCGTTTAGTATCCTGTCCCTTGCTTCTCTGTAAGCTGATGTAACCATATAAGCGTAGTCTGCGTTTTTGTTTCTTCCTTCAATCTTCCAGCTGTCAGCCCACATAAGCTTGTCAACAAAGTTAATTGTTACAAGGTCTCTTGCTGAAAGAACATAATCAGAACCAAGATAAAACTCTGTCCCTGTATTTTTAGATACTATCTTTACATCAAACTCATGTCTGCAAACCTGATAACATTCCCCCCTATTTCCTGATTTTTCAAATACATCATGGGATAGGAAACATCTACCTGAAACAGCCATACACATAGCACCGTGAATAAATATTTCTACTTCCAGATTTGTTTTGTTTTTTATATCTAAAAGCCCTTCAAGTTTCACCTCTCTTGCAGGGACAACTCTTTTAATCCCCATTTTTTCATAGAATTTTGCAGCCTGAGAGTTAGAAACAGAAGCCATTGTTGAAAGATGAGTTTCTATTCCAAGCTCAATAGATTTTGATAATACAGCCATATCCCAGCCAATAACTGCATCCACTCCAATCTCTTTTAGCTGTTCTAATGTTTCATTTATGTAAGGGAGGTCATCTTCAAAAACAATAGAGTTTAAAACAATATACTGTCTAACTCCTGCATCCTGAGTTATTTTTCTTATCTCTTTTACATCTTCAATATCAAAAATAGACTTATTTGCCCTTTGATTTATCTTTCCACATCCCATATAGATAGCATCTGCTCCTGCTTTTATAACAGCTGCTAAACCTTCATAATGCCCAACAGGAGCTAAAATCTCAGGTTTATTTTTAGTCATGATTATCTCCTCCAAATTGATTTTTTATCATATTAAAATGTAATAATATATGCAGTGAAATGATTTACTGCAGGGTTAAGTTTACTTTTATGACTTTTGTTATACTAAAAATAAAGTGTAACACTTATAGTTTATTCTATGCTTAGAAAATTTATATCCATAGTCTTATTAATAAGTTTCATAGGCTTGTCTTTACATGATTTCTGGCTTGCAGAATATCATGTTTTTGATAAAACATCTGTAATTAAAAGTTTTGAAAAATCAAATAATCTTGCAGAAACCCAAAAAGCTTTTTTTGAGCTTCATAAAGAACTCCACAAACCTGTTATTATTGAATTGTATGTTTTTATCCCAAAAATTTACATAGACAGTCTCTATAAGGCTGATTATATCTTTTATATTCCAAAACCATCTTCTAACAATATCTTTAAACCTCCATCCTTAATCGTCTAAAATTTCACAGAAGTAGTCTGTCTTTTTTCTATTACTCATTAGGAGGTTTAGTATGTTCATACATGTATTTTTTGCATTTGTTTTGTTTTTCAGTTTTGTTAAAGCAGAAACCCTTGAGGAAATTTTAAACAAAGCCGAAGAAAAAAGTCCATTATTAAAAAGCTACAAACTACAGATAGAAAAGTTAAAAGGAGAATTATTAAGAGCTGAAAGAATTCCAAATCCAGAGGTTGAGATTGAGTTTGGAAGGATTTTATCCCAGAGTGAGTCAGGGTTTGTACTAACCTCTTTAACTGCTGTCCAGCCCCTTAGACTGTGGAACGAAAAAAAGTTTGCGATTTTATCTGTCAAAGAGAGGTTAAAAGCAGAAAAACTTTTTCTTAAGTCAAACAAAAACATACTATTTGGAAATATATATAAAGCCTTTTATCAGGCTTTATATATGAAAGAGCTTTTAAAACTAAAAAAGCAAGAAAAAAATCTTGTGGAAGATATCTATAAGTTTGTTAAATCTGGTTATAAACTTGGAGAAAAAACTCCTTTAGATGTAATAAGAGCTGAAAAAGAGGTTTATTTAGTAAAAAGTCAGATAAAAGAGCTTTCTGCAGATTATCAAAACAGCTTACAAAAACTATCTTCTTTAGCAGGTTTCAAAGTTACTTCTGTTGATGGAAACTTTTTTGAGATTGAAGACATAAAAGCTTTA
>JALWKR010000093.1 GCA_027081375.1 Persephonella sp. | reverse complement strand
ATAGCCCAGAGACTTGTTAGAAGGGTTTGTGAACACTGCAAACAGCCTAGAAAAGCTACTGAAGCAGAGATTAAACAGATAGAGGAGAAAGGAAACTATAAAGTGGAAGGGGATATATATGTTTACGAAGGAAAAGGATGTGAACACTGTTTAAACACTGGATATAAGGGAAGAATAGCTATATATGAGATAATGGAGGTAGATGAAGAGTTAAAAACATTAATATCAAAGAATGTTGAAACAAATGTTCTTAGAAAAAAAGCAATGGAAAAGGGAATGAAAACTCTTGTTCAAGATGGAATAGATAAGGTTCTAAAAGGTATAACAACCCTTGAAGAAGTTCTTCAGGTAGCACAGGTTTAAAAGATGCCTTTCTACAGATACAAAGCCCTTAACACATCAGGAAAAGAAGTTTCAGGAGTAGAAGAAGCTCCATCAATACATGTATTGAAAAAGAAACTTCTAAAACAGGGTTTTATACCTACAGAAGTTCATGAGATAACAAAAACAGAGAAGAAAACTTCCTCTATAAAAGATTTTTTAAACAAAGGAATATCTTTTAAAAAAGAAGTATCAGATGAAGAGATAGCCCTTCTTCTTTATGAGATAGGGCTTCTCCTTAGTAGAGGGGTTCATATAACAAAGATATTTGATATTCTCTCAAAACAAACAGAGAATAAAAAGCTCCATGATGCACTTCTTTCAATAAAAACATACATACAGGAAGGAAAGTCAGTAGCAGATGCTTTAGAGAAAGTAAGTATATTTCCTGAGTTTCTCACAGAGATGGTTAGAGCAGGGGAGGCATCAGGAGCTTTAGATAAGATATTTCTCTCAGCCTCAGAGTTTATAGAAAAACAGAATGATTTTAAATCAAAAATCATTAACTCCCTTATATACCCTTCAATTGTTATCATTGTTGGCTTCTTAGCAATGATTGTTATTATGAATGTTGTTGTTCCAACAATTACAAAAATATATAGTCAGTTTGGAAAAGAACTTCCAACATCAACTAGGATAATTGTATTTATGTCAAATGTTTCAGGATATCTGATAAAGGGGTTTCCAGTTTTACTTTTAATAGCATTTGTAGGTAAAAAAAGATTTTTAACCAAAGAAAAAATAGACAAGTTAAAACTAAAAATCCCATTTTTCAGTAAAGTTCATCTATACTCCCAGTATTCTACATGGTCTAATACAATGTCCCTTCTTATAAAAGGAGGATTAACTCTAGATAGAACATTGGAAATTGCAAATAAAACTCTTTCAAACACTGTTCTTAGAAAAAGATTTGAAGAAATTGTTGAAGATGTAAAAAGAGGAAAATCTTTGTCTAGCCTTTTAAAAGAAAAGAAACTTTTACCGGAAAATGCTGTTCAGCTTGTCCTTGTAGGAGAAGAAACAGCTCAGCTTGAAGAGATGTTTTCCCTTATATCTGAAATATACAAAAAACAGACAGAAAGACTTATCTCAATATTCTTAAGTTACCTTGAGCCAGTAACCCTTATAATCCTTTCAACCCTTATAGGATTTTTTGTATTTGCTACACTACTTCCTATCTTCAACTTAAGTGTCAAGTAAGCTGCTAAAATATATATCTAAAATTACCAGTGAGGTAAACCAATGCCCAAAAGAACAGATATACATAGAATTCTCCTTATAGGTTCAGGTCCAATTATCATTGGACAGGCAGCAGAATTTGACTATTCAGGAACTCAGGGAGTTAAAGCTTTAAAAGAAGAAGGATACGAAGTTATCCTTGTTAACTCAAACCCTGCAACAATAATGACTGACCCAGAAGTAGCAGATAAAACGTATATAGAACCTTTAACTGTTCCTGTTTTAGAAAAAATTATAGAAAAAGAAAGACCAGATGCTTTACTTCCAACTTTAGGAGGACAGACAGCATTAAATCTAGCTGTTGAGCTTTATGAGAAAGGGATTCTTGATAAATACAATATAAAAATGATAGGAGCAAACTATGAGGCTATAAAAAAAGCTGAGGATAGAGAGCTTTTTAAAGAAGCAATGGAAAAAATAGGATTAAAGATGCCTAAAAGTGCTGTAGTTAAATCCCTTGCTGAAGCTGAAGAAGTTATAAACTGGATAGGATTTCCAGTTATTATAAGACCTTCCTTTACCCTTGGAGGAACAGGTGGCTCAGTAGCATACAATAAGGATGAGTTTCTACCAAAAGTTAAAGCAGGGTTAGAAGCTTCTCCTGTTCATGAGGTTCTCCTTGAAGAGTCTGTTTTAGGATGGAAAGAGTTTGAGATGGAAGTTATGAGAGACAAAAATGATAACTGTGTTATCATCTGTTCAATAGAAAACTTTGACCCAATGGGAGTTCATACAGGGGACAGTATTACTATAGCTCCAGCAATGACTTTAACAGATAAGGAATATCAGATACTAAGGGATTACACAATTGCAGTAATAAGAGAGATAGGTGTTGAAACTGGAGGTTCTAACGTTCAGTTCTCCCAGAACCCTGAAACAGGAGAGTTTTATGTTATTGAGATGAACCCAAGGGTTTCTCGCTCATCTGCCTTAGCTTCAAAAGCAACAGGTTTTCCAATAGCAAAGATAGCAGCAAAACTTGCAGTTGGATACACATTAGACGAGCTCCCTAACGATATAACCAAAGAAACTCCAGCATCCTTTGAACCAACAATAGACTATGTAGTTACAAAGATACCAAGATTTGATTTTGCTAAGTTTCCAGAAGCAGATCCTACTCTTACAACAATGATGAAATCTGTTGGAGAAGTAATGGCAATAGGAAGAACATTTAAAGAGTCTTTCCATAAAGCTTTAAGAAGTCTTGAGCTTGGAAGATATGGATTTTACATAGGTCTTGAAAAAGAAGATGATGAAACAATAAGAAAGAAGATAATCACTCCAAATGCTGATAGAGTATGGTATATAGCAGAAGCTTTTAGAAGAGGGTACTCTGTGGATGATGTTCACAATCTCTCTCACATAGATAAATGGTTCCTACATCAGATAAAGGAGATAATAGATTTTGAGCAGGAGCTTTCTACTAAAACCCTTGCCACTATAACAGATGAAGAGTTAGAAAAGGCAAAGCAGTGGGGTTTCTCAGATAAAGAATTGGCAAGATTGCTTAAGACAACAGAAGACAAGGTAAGAGAGAGAAGAATGCAGGTTTCATACAAAGTTGTTGATACATGTGCAGCAGAATTTAGGGCATACACACCATACTACTACTCTTCATATGAAAAACCTTTTGGAAAAATTGATGAAAATGGAAATATTATTGAGATATATGACTCAGAAAATAAGGAGTTTTAGATGAAGAAATATATACTAGGAAGCCTTTTAATGGTTTCCTATTCCTTTTCCTTCCCCTCCCATGGTCAACCTTCACCATTAGTTCCAGTTCAACCTCAGGTTCAGGGATGTATTGGAGACTGTGCTTCCTGTCATCAGATAACAAAAGAAGAAGCTAAAAAAATTCTCAGTAAAAAATTTGATGTAAAAGAGATATTAAGTATCTATATCAACAACGGTTTTTTTGAGATCTACTATAAAAACTCAAAAGGAGAGAAAGAAAAAATAAACCTGTTTTTTGGTAAAGATATGGCAACAAGAGAAATTATATTTTTAGATGATAAGTAGGAGAAGTTATGGAAAACCAGTTTCCTCAGTTTCCAAAAGAAAAGATAAGTGACAAGGTTAAAGCTTTGGTTCCTTTAGTAATAATATCCATTTTCTTTGGAGTTATTTTGTTTTTTACATCTTTCAAAGTAATTCCCAGTGGATACGTTGGAGTTAAATTAAATCTTGGAAAAGTAGATTTTGAAGAGTTAAAACCAGGCCTTCATATAATAATTCCAGCTATTCAAGATATTATCGAGATGTCTGTTAGAACCCAGTCTTATGACCTAAGAGGTGCTAACTCTATAAACTCCCTTTCAAAAGATGGATTAACAATAAACACAGAATTAACAGTTTTGTACAAAATAATGCCAGACAAAGCAGCAGAGATATTTGTTGAGTATGGTCTAGACTATGAGAAGAAGATAATAAAACCAGTTATAAGAGCAGCTGTAAGAGATGTAATAGCAACATTAGATAGCTCACAGGTTTATCAGGAAAGAGAACTTATTCAGAAAAAGCTTATGGACAGAGTTTCTAAAGAGTTAGCCAAAAGATACATACTTCTTGATGAAATTCTTATAAGAGATATAAAACTTCCTAAAAGGGTTGTTGAAGCTATTGAACAGAAGAGAAGAGCTTATGAAGAAATGCAAAAGATGAAATTTATTGTTGAAAAGGAAAAATTAGAGGCTGAGAGGAAAAGAGTTGAAGCAAAAGGTATAGCAGATGCAAATAAGATAATAGCAGGTTCTTTAACAAAAGAATATCTTCAGTGGAAGTTTATAGAAAACATTAAAGACTACGCCACAGGAGAAAATAACACAGTTATTCTAATACCTTATGGAGAAGAAATGACTCCAATAATTAACATACCTGACAAAAATCGCTAAAATTAAAATCTAAAATCAAAAATCTTTTAAAAAATCAGGAGGAGAAATGAAAGATAAGCTTTTAGATATGTTTCAGCTTCAAGAGAAACTAAATATAAGAATAAATGAAAACTGGAGAGATATTAGAACTCATGAAGACTTTTCCAGAGCTACATGGATAGAGTGTGCAGAGCTTGTAGACAGCTTGCCTTGGAAATGGTGGAAAAAACAAGAAGCAGACCTTGACAACGTAAAAATAGAAGTAGTTGATATATGGCATTTTATAATGTCATACATACTTTTAGACTATAAAGATATTGGTGAGGCTATAGAAAGTGAGCCTGTAAAATACTTTGAAAAAGCATTAAAGGAAGATTTTTCTAACGTCAATATAAACGGACAGTATATAAATCATTACTTGGGAGAAACAGATTATTACAGAAAGATTATTTTTCTTGCAGAAAGAGTAGCAGAAGGATTTTTAAAAGATGATATTAATGAAGGGATTTTCTTTTTTGGATTACTTGTAAAAAACACTATTTCTTTTGATGAGCTTTATCTTTTATATATTGGAAAAAACATTCTTAATCACATAAGGCAGGAAAAAGGATACAATACAGGAGAGTATAAGAAAATCTTTAACGGTATTGAAGATAATCAATATTTATTTCAAATTGTAAAAGAGGTAAAAAGTAAGGATCAACTAGAAGAAAAAATAAGAGAAGCATTTGAAAAAATAGCATAAATCTAAGGAGGTTAGAGAGTATGGATCAATATGGAATCCTTATAAGTCAGTTATTCTGGCTTATATTTTTGCTACTTCTCATTATGCCTATGATTCAGGCAAGGACATTAGAGTGGAGCAGAGAGAGATTAATCAGGGCTATTGAGGAGAAGAGAAAATCTAGGGTTATAACCCTTATTCACAGACAGGAAACCCGCTCTATTTTAGGATTTTTTATGATGAGATTTATAA
>JALWKR010000092.1 GCA_027081375.1 Persephonella sp. | reverse complement strand
ACAGAACAACTACTTTAACTCTGTCTGGGTCTGAAAGTTTTCTGTCTGTAACCCTTGCCCAGAGGATTGGGTGCATTTCAGCCATATTTGAGCCCCAGACAAATATTGTGTCTGTAAGCTCAATATCATCATAGCATCCTGGTGGTTCGTCTATTCCGTAAGTTTGGATAAATCCAACAACAGCAGATGCCATACAGTGTCTTGCGTTAGGGTCTATGTTGTTAGAACGGAATCCAGCTTTCATAAGTTTTGCAGCTGCGTAGCCTTCCATAATTGTGTACTGACCAGAACCAAAAATAGCTACACCTTCAGGTCCCAGCTCGTTATAAGCCTTTTTGAACTGCTCAGCCATTACTTCGTAAGCTTTTTGCCAGCTTACAGGTCTGAATTTTCCTTTCTTATCAAATTCTCCTTTTTCATTTACTCTAAGGAGAGGTTTAGTTAGGCGGTCAGCACCGTACATAATTTTTGCAGTAAAGTAACCTTTAATACAGTTAAGACCTCTGTTAACTGGAGCTTTAGGATCCCCTTTTACTGCAACAATACGGTCGTCTTTTACTGCAATCATAATTCCACAACCGGTTCCACAGAAACGGCATACAGCCTTATCCCATCTCCAGCCAGATTCAGTACCAGATGCTGCTGCGAGAGCTTCTTCAGGGACTTCCATTCCAACTGCCGCAGCTGCTGCTACTGCTGCAGTTGTTTTCAGAAAGTCCCTACGGGACATTTCAAATCCCGACGTGTGCTTTTCCTTTTCTTTTACCTCCATCTTCTACTCCTCGCCTGTTGGTATTAAATCATAGATTTAAACCAACAGGGCTGGGCTACTTCTATTCCGCCGATTCCCAGCTGGCGGTTTTTTATGAAATAAGGATTGATACCTTTTGAGAATAAATGGTGAGATTTCCTATAGAGTTGCGTACCACCTGCCACTGCTCTCATATTATACCTTACTATGATATTCATCATAATATTCATTTATAAAGATGATTTTATAAGAGTTAGTATTCATTGATTTTTATCAAGGAAACATATAAATTAAAATTCCAAGTAAAATTTAGAGGGTTTCCATGGGACTCAAAGAGATTTATATTTTCAAAAATCTTTCTGATGAAAATTTAAAAACATTAGAGCGTTTTTCCTATGAAAAAGAGTTTAAGAAAGGAGATATTCTATTCTATGAAGGGGAGGAACCTGAAAATCTTTATATCCTAACTGACGGAATAGTTAGGGTATTTAAAACAGACTTTAAAGGACACGAAATAACCCTGCATCACTTTTACCCAGTTTCTCTAATCGCTGAATTAGCAAACTTCGAAAGATTAAACTATCCAGCTACAGCTGAATTTGAAACAGATGGGAAAGTTCTTGCAATTAATTTTGACATGTTTGAAAAGGAAATTATGAAAAATCCAACACTAGCTTACGAGCTTGTGAAATCTCTTCTCTATAAAATCAAAATTTTAGACAATGTAATTGTTCAAAATCTTATGATGGATGCAGTTTCAAGAGTTGCTAAGTTCATATACGAACATGAGGATCTGTTCTTGACACTTAAACACAATAAAATTGCATCGGTCTTAAATATAACTCCTGAAACTCTTTCAAGAATACTAAAAAAATTCAGAGAACAGAATATTTTAGTAAAAGAAAGAAGTGGTTATAAAATAGTAGATAAGGAAAAATTAAAAAAATATTTCTAAATAAGGAGGAAATATGTTGGATAAAGAAAATGTAATAAAAGTTGCTAAGCTTGCTAAACTTCAACTAAGTGAAGATGAGGTAGAGATTTTTTCAAAGCAGTTACCTAATATATTGAAATTTATAGAAAAACTTGAAGAATTAGAAACTGATAATATATTACCTTTCTATGAATTAATAGAAAAACCATCTCCAATGAGAGAGGATACTCCTCAATCTGGATTATCTCAAGAAGAAGCTCTGGCAAACGCTCCAGAGGCTGAAAATGGATTTTTTGTTGTGCCAAGAGTTGTTGATAAAGATTAATTAATATTCAGGAGGATTTGTATATATGGAAGAAATTCTTGATCAAAAAGAGCTTGAGGCGAAGAAAAAAGCTTTAGAAAGTGCCTTAGCTCAAATTGAAAAAAGGTTTGGGAAAGGGTCAATAATGACCTTTAGCTCTGAAGCTATTAAAACAGTTGAATCTATTCCTTCAGGCTCTTTGACCCTTGATATAGCTACAGGTATTGGAGGTATACCAAGAGGTAGAATTACAGAGATATATGGACCTGAATCATCAGGTAAAACAACGTTAACTCTTCACTTAATAGCTGAAGCTCAGAAAAGAGGAGGAAAAGCTGTATTTATAGATGCTGAACACGCATTTGACCCAAAGTATGCTAAAGCAATAGGTGTAAAACTTGAAGATTTAATAATTTCCCAACCTGATTATGGGGAACAGGCTTTAGAGATAGCTGAAACCCTTATAAGAAGTGGTGTAGTTGATGTTGTTGTTATAGACTCTGTTGCAGCTCTTGTTCCCAAAGCAGAACTAGAAGGAGATATTGAAGACTCAAATGTAGGGCTTCATGCTAGGCTTATGTCGAAAGCAATGAGACTTCTTAAGGGAGCTGTGAATAAATCAAATACAGCTCTTGTTTTAATTAATCAGATTAGAGAAAAAGTTGGGGTTATGTTTGGAAATCCTGAGACTACAACAGGTGGTAGAGCAATAAAGTTTTTCGCTGATATGAGACTAGAGGTAAGGAAGAAAGATATAAAGGATAGTGGTGAAAAAGTAGGTAGTAGAGTTAAGGTTAAAGTTGTTAAAAATAAGCTTGCTCCACCATTTAAAGAAGCTGAGTTTGATGTTATATATGGAGAAGGTATTTCAAAAGAAGGAGAACTTCTTGATTTAGGGGAGGAACTTGGAATTATAAGAAAAAGTGGAGCATGGTACTCTTATGGAGACCAGAAAATTGGGCAAGGTAGAGAAAAAGCTAGGGAATTTCTAAAACAAAACCCTGAGGTAGCCGAAGATATAGAGAAAAAAATCAGGGAGAAACTACTACAGAATGAAACTCAATGATATTCTCATTGAGGCAGTAAATAAGGGAGCCTCTGATATACATCTTAAAGTAGGGCTCCCTCCAGTTTTAAGAATTAACAAAAAACTTTACCCTCTTGGATATATGGGAAAATTAAAAGAAGAAGTTATCATGAATTTTTTGGATCAGGTGGTAATAACAAGAACAAAGAGAAGTGAACTTATAAAAAATGGAGAAGTAGATTTATCTTACTCTATATCTGGTGTAAGCAGATTTAGAGTAAATGTTTACAAGCAAAGAGGAACATATGCTTTTGCTTTCAGAGTTTTAAAGACTTATATTCCAACATTAGATGAATTAATGCTTCCAGAGAAGCTAAAAGAAATATCTCTTGCCTCAAGGGGATTGGTTTTAGTAACAGGTCCTACAGGTTCAGGAAAATCAACTACTTTAGCTGCTATGATTGAACATAGAAACATGAATAAAAATAATGTTATTGTAACAATTGAAGATCCTATCGAATATGTGTTTAGAGATAAAAAATCTTATATAGTTCAGAGGGAAATAGGTTCAGATACTTTGAATTTTTCATCAGCTTTAAGAGCTGCTTTAAGGGAGGATCCTGATGTAATTATGGTTGGAGAAATGAGAGATACAGAAACAATAGAAACAGCATTGAGAGCTGCAGAAACAGGACATCTTGTATTTTCTACACTACATACAAATGATGCAAAGGAAACCCTTACAAGAATAATAGATGTTTTTCCATTAGAAAGTCAAAACCATATAAAGCTTCTTTTGTCAACTACTCTTTATGCAGTCATATCTCAAAGATTAATCCCAAGAAAAGATGGTAATGGTGTTGTTCCTGCTGTTGAAATTCTTATGAATGCAGGAGCCATTAAAGAAGCTATAGTAGATGATGAAAAATTTGAAGAGATTTATGATTTTATGGAAAAAGGATCAGAGCAGTATGGAATGCAAACTTTTGATCAAAGTATTTTAGAGCTTTATAACAGAGGATTAATCTCTTATGAAGATGCTCTAGCCTATTCTTCAAATCCATCTGATTTAGAGCTAAAGATGAAAGGAATATCCTCCACTGATGATTTTGGAACAGGATTTTTTGGTTAAAGATATGAAGATATAATATCAGCAAGCTTTTTAGCAGATTTTTCCCAGTTGTATTTTTTTACCTGCTTTTTTCCTTTTTCTATAAGTTCCTTTCTAAGATTTTTATTCTCTATTATCTTTTCTAATCCTCTTTGGATACTTTCAATACTGTAAGGGTT
The DNA here is from genome assembly GCA_027081375.1 of Persephonella sp. GTDB lineage: Bacteria > Aquificota > Aquificia > Aquificales > Hydrogenothermaceae > JAADDV01. The sequence continues at coordinate 1,324 of JALWKR010000092.1, read as the reverse complement.
TACATATAAAGCAGCATCTCCACATACTTCAGGTAAACTTGATACATTTGAAGTAACAACAGGTGTGCCACAAGCCATAGCTTCTAAAGGGGGTATTCCAAAACCTTCATATAAAGAAGGATAAGCGAAACACAAAGCATTTCTATATAAACTAGCTAGTTCTTTGTCGTTAACTCTTCCCAAAAACTTTATATTTTTATTTACAGAAAACTTATCTAATTCTAAATATTTAGTAAACGTCTTGTCGTATCCACCAACAACATAGAGCTTAATATCAGGATATTTTCTATTTAATCTTAAAAAAGCTTTTAATAAAGAATGAAAGTTTTTTCTATAGTTTATAGAGGATACTGCAAGGATGTAATCTTCCATCTTTTTCTTTTTTCTTCCTTTGCTTTTTGTAAAAACCTCACTTACAGCACCATATATAACTGAAATTTTTTTGTCAGATACCTTAAATTCTCTTTTTATCTCTTCTTTAGAAAAATTACTTACAGTAATAATATGTTTTGATGATTTTATCATTTTAGGAATTATTATAGAGTAAGCTAATACAAAACTCTTTGTATAAGTATTTGGAAATTTTTTCCAAGCAATGTCATGAATAGTAGATATTTTATTTTTATAAAATATAGGAGCAGTGTTTATCAAATTTATAAGCAGTGGGCTATTATTTTTTCTTAAGAACTTTACAAGATCTATCTGTTCCCAAAAATGTCCCCTTCTTTTTCCTATCTTAATTGTACCTAACCTATCTGCTGTATCTTCTAGCTTTAAATTATCTTTAGGGGCTACAAATAGGATATCTTTACCAAAAATATCTTTTAACCTTTTTGATATTTCCACTGCGAACCTTTGGGTTCCTGTAAGTTCTTGAGTTAAAAACCTAGCATTTACAACAATCATTTTTATCCTCTTATAAAAGTTCTTTTTCTCAATAATAAAAATAAAAGAATTAAAGATATATTAAAGGTTATCCACCAAAAGATAATAAAAGTAAAGTTTGGTTTTCCAGCTTTTTTTGGGAATTTTATATTTGTAACAAATAAATAGTATATATTTCCTTTTTCATACAGTACTTGGTAAAAAGCTATCTTTTGTGCAATTTTAATGTATGTATTAGTCAATATGTCTAGTTTTCTCTTTAAAAGTTTCATCCTTAAGGAATCAAGATTATTTCCAAATAAGGTATCTTCCAATTGTTTTATTTTTTCTTTTAATATCTTTTCTTTAGCTATTATTCCTTTTTCATATACATTTCCTTTTGTTAACACTGTACTCAATTCAATTTTTTTTCTTTTTATATCTATATATTCTTTAAGAT
>JALWKR010000091.1 GCA_027081375.1 Persephonella sp. | reverse complement strand
AGAACAATTCCCACTGTTTTTCTTCAAGGGTATGAACTGATAGATGAAGAAACTATAGATAAAATTCAAGAAATAGAAACTCCGCTAGTACTCGTTGAAAATATAGAAAACTTTAAAGAAAGTGCTTTCTGGCTTAAGATAAGGGGACTTTGGGTTTTAGTTGGGAAAATTCCACCTCTCACAGTAGAAAAAGGAGATATTGTACTGTTTAAAGAAAAAGGAAAATGGGGACTTTTCAGGTATTTAGATAAAGAAGATGAGATGGTTCTTCTAGAAGATGCAAAAGGCGAAAGAAAAACAAAAGTTCCACAAGAAGTTCTAAATCAGCTTGAGCTATACGGAAAAGTACTTAGAGTTCAGGAGAGGGTTTAGTTGAAAAGAATAAAAGTTTTATTTTCATTTTTAGTTTTGGTGTTCCTTCTCTTTGGTATAAGCTGTAAGGAAAAAGAAAAAGAAAATATAACGGTTTCTAAGCACATTTTAATAAACAAAGAAGGTAAACCTATTCCACTTCCTAAAAACAAGCTAATATTTGTTAACTTTATGGCTTATTCATGCAGCTCTTGTATGAAAGAACTTCCTGTTATAAAAAAAGTTTTATCATCTCCAAAATACAAGAACAGATTTACATTTATAGGATGTGTAATAGATGCAGATAAGGATGATTTAACAGATAAAAATTTTCCTTTTTACTCATGTAACAAAGCTAATTTTGTTAGATTTCCTGTTCCAGGAACACCAACTACATATGTAATAACACCCCAGGGAAAAAAGCTTCTTTTTATATTTGGAGCTGTTACAGAGGAAAACCTAAAAAAGTTTCTTGATGAAGCATTAAGAAAATATGAAAAAATTAATAAAAAAGACATATAATATTATTTCTTGTGTTTAATATACGAGGGGTTATCATGGATAAGCTTTTAGAGTTTTTAAAAACATTTTCAGAAGAAAAAGGTTTTGAGTTTTTCCTTTATGAGGAAAAAAATGAAGTATGGATTACTGGAAGCAATCACGGGACAAAGTTTGATCTTTTAGTTAGACCAGTAAAAAACAGATATATAAAAATCATTTATGAAACACCTGCAGAGAGGATCCCTATTCTCTTTGAAGATGAGGAAAGAGCTATAAAAAGGATAGAAAAATTCTTTGTTAAAAAAGAGAAAGTGGAAAATCCAGAAACTTACTCTATTATTGAAGAGAAATTAAATATAGAGATGGGAAGCTACTCTTGAGGAGATGCTTTTTTCATTAAAAGAAGTTCTCCAGTAGCTGTTGTTATAACATATCCCCATACATAACCACTCATATAAAGTTTATTATCTACTGTTAGAAAAAGTAAAAATAGTAAAAGTGCAAAGGAATATATAACAAAAGGTAATACTTCTGAAGGTTTTTCCATTAGTTTCTCTATATTATATTCCCCCTTCTTCATTAAATACCATATATAAACAGAAGCCCCAATTCCAATAAAAAGAGAGATATAAAAAATATAAGGATTTTGTAAATTTGGATATACACTCATAATAAGAGCTGTCCACAGAGGTAAATCTTGTAAAAGTTCAGAAAAGAAAATTTTGTTGTCCATTTATACACCTATTTTAATGGTTCTTTTGCAGTTTCCTTCAAAGTAAGCCCAACTATAAAAGCTACTAAAGCTGCAGCAATTAGGTAAAAAGAAGGAGAGTTTATATCCCCTGTAACTTTTATTAAGTATGTAGCAATAAGAGGTGCAGTTCCACCAAATATTGCAAAAGGGAGATTATAACCTATTGAATATCCACTGTTTCTTACTTTTGTAGGAAATATTTCAACTAAGGTTGTTGGAAGAATAGACATAAAACCAGCAACAATAAGAGCAAATATAATCTGTGAGGCTAAAGCAGTTTCAAAAGTCCCTTTAGAAAGAAGAACAAAGAGAGGATATGCCAGTAAAACAGTTAATCCTGTTGAGAATAAAATTAAAGGTTTTCTTCCTATTTTATCTGAGATAAACCCAAAAAATGGGATTAAAACAGCTAAAACAATCATACTTATTGTATTTATTGTTAATGCTTCAGCTTTAGGGAATTTAACAAATACATTTAGATGATTTGCTATATAAACAAAGATTGTGTAAAAACCAACAGCCTGAAATGTACTTAAGAAAAATGTTTTTAAAAACTCCTTTTTATAGTTTTTAAACAGATCTCTAATAGGCTTTTTGTCTACCATTTCTTCATATTCAAGTTCAAGAAACTTAGGAGTTTCATCTATATTTCTTCTAACATAGTATCCAACAAATCCAAGAAGAACCCCTGTAAAGAATAATATTCTCCAACCCCAAGAGTATAAAGCTTCTTCTGATAGTATCTTTGTAATAAATGCTCCAGAAGCAGAGCCTAATAGAATTCCAAAAACAGCTCCTAATATTGCAACACTTCCAAATAAACCTCTTCTATTTTCAGGAGCATGTTCAACAATAAAAGATACAGAGGTTGTATACTCACCACCAACAGACAATCCCTGTAAAAGCTTCAAAGTAACAAGCAGAATAGGAGCAAGAATTCCTATCTGCTGATATGTTGGAAGTAATCCTATAGCTGTTGTAGATACAGCCATCAGGATAATGGATATTGTTAAAGATTTTTTTCTACCAAACCTATCTCCTATATATCCAAAAACAATAGCTCCTATAGGTCTCATTAAAAAGCCTACAGCAAAAACAGCAAAAGATTTTATAAGAGAGACCATAGGGTCTGTAGAAGGAAAAAACAATTCCCCAAGGATTACAGCTAGAAATCCATAAACAACAAAGTCATACCACTCTAAAACATTTCCTACCATACCAGCAAAAAGGGTTTTAGAGTGGCTGTTTAAAGCTTTTAATGTCCCCATTAAATCTACCTATCCTCTTTAAAATCTTCCTCTGTTAAAAGTAGATTTTCCAGTATTAAATCTGGTACAAGTTCATTATCTTCAAAATTTTCTAATGTTTCTAGATATATCTGTGCTACAAACTTATTTGGATATTTTTCTTGAAGATATTTTCTTAGCTGTTTTACTGTTATAGTTTTGTTGTTTTTGCTTAACTCAGACATTAGAACTTTCTCTTAAGATTTTTTATCATTCTATCAGAAGCAACTTTATATCTAATATCTCTCTTAGCAAGCTTTTCCATTTCTGATTTTATATACTTTTCTGCTTCGTCTGTTGCCATTTTATACCCAAGAACATATGCACTAACAGCTAGTATAGAAAATCCAGTAAATTCAACAATTCTTGATACTATATTGTTAGGTATAAATAAAGCTCCAATAGCTAAAATAACTCCGAATGCTACTAAAAATTTCCAGTATTTTAAGATAAAATCTGCTACCATTTTCTCTCCTTGTAAATGTATGTAATCAAAGTATATATAATATCATTTAAGGAGTTTTCAAAACAATGGTGATAAGGAGAAGATATGAATATAGAAAAAGTATACAAGCTTCAAGATGAAATTTTAGAAATTCTTAGTTCTTTAGGAAAGGATAATTTCTTATTTTCAGGAGGGACATTACTATCTAGAGGTTATCTGTCTCACAGAGATACAGATAATATAGAAATATTTGTTCCAGAAGATACAGACTTGAATGCATTACTGGAAGATATAAAAAAGATCTTTAGAGGAAAATATATCCTTAGTGGACTATCAATTAAAAGAGAGTACACTTTTCCTAAAAATGTTGACTGTATATCCTTTTCTATAAAGGATCTAACTGATATAAAAGGAAATAATCAAGTTAATATAGAAATATGTCCTGATATATTTTGGGAGGATTTTGAGAGGTTTAAATTAGAAAACAGTCTGCTTATTTCCGATATAGAAGAGATTTTGTTTAAGATGCTTATAAAGTTTATAAACAATCCTAAGGATGTTCTCACTATCTTTGATATTGCCAGTATAGATAATGAACTTCATCTTATAGATTTTGTTGATATTTTTGAGGAAAAAATGCTAAGTAAAGGTTTTTCTGTATATAAAGATATAGTTATTGAGAAATTAAAAGAAGCAAAGGAGTATATACAGGAAAATTTATTAGAAAATGAAAAAATATTAAAAAAGTATGGAATTACATACAAACCAGAGGTATTAATAAGGTGGATAGATGCAAAAATTCAGGAGTTATCCTAAAAGATAGTCTATAACTTCTTCCATTTTCATTCCTCTAGAGCCTTTTAATAAAACATATGTTTTTTTACTTTTAGCTAATTCTTTTATTTTTTGTGCTATTTCTTTTTTATCTTCTAAAAAAATACCTTTTTTCGTTTTTTTATATGCGTACTTCATTTCTTTTCCATAAAAAATAGCTGTATCTATATTTGAATTTTCTATAGTCTCACCTATTTTTTCATGTAGAGATTTTGAATATTCTCCTAATTCCAGCATATCTCCAAGAACAATTATTTTTTTTCCTTTTAAGAGAGAAAGGGTCTCAATGGCATTTTTAACAGATAGAGGATTTGCGTTATAGGTGTCATCTATGATAGTTAGATTTTCTTTTTTTAATGTATTTCCCCTTCCTTTTAAAGGGATATAATCTTCTAGAATTTTAAGGGATTTTATAGGATTTATATCAAGATGATATAAAACTCCTGCTACAGCACCAATGTTTAGAAAAATAGCCCGGTTATAAACAGGAATTAAAAGTTTTATTTTTTCATTTTTGTAAGATATTATCCCTTCTGTACCTTCTTCTGTTAAATAAACATTTTCAACTCTTATATCTCCTTCTGTTCCAAAGGTTATATATTTTTTCCCATTTAGTTTTTCTCTATAAAAAGGTAAAAGAGTATCAGGCAGTACTGATTTTTCAGGGAGATTAAATATTTCTCCTTTCCCTTTTAAAACATTTTCATAGGAGCCAAATTTTTCTGTATGTCCGTGTCCTACAGATGTTAAAACTCCAATATCATGATTTACTATTTCAGCAAGATAATCTATATCCCCTACTTTCCCTGCTCCAAGCTCAAAAATTCCTATCTCTGCACCTTCAGGAATATTTGATAGAGTTAAAGGAACACCTATTTCGTTGTTAAAATTTCCTTCTGTTGCATATGTCTTAAAATATTGAGATAAAACAACCTTTAAAAGCTCTTTTGTTGTTGTTTTTCCACTTGTACCTGTTATTCCAACAACTGTTTGAAGCTTTTTTCTTTTATACGTTCCAATTTTAAGAAGTGCTTTATATGTGTTTTTAACTAGTATTCCGTTTGGAAAATCAAGGTCTTTTTCTGTTAGATAAGCTAAAGCTCCTTTTTTTAATGCATCTCTTATAAACTGATGTCCATCAAACTTTTCCCCTTTTAATGGAACAAATAACTCATTTTCTTTGATATTTCTGCTATCAATGGAAAATCTTTGCACTTTTTTTTCAAGAATATTTTTAGAAGGATTTATGAGGGTTCCATGGAGAATATTTAGAAGTTCTTTGATTTTCATTAATTTCTCAGTTTAATAATAGATTAATGGGCCCGGGAGGACTCGAACCTCCGACCGGACGGTTATGAGCCGTCTGCTCTGCCAACTGAGCTACGAGCCCTTGGAGACAAATAATATATTACTTTTAGTTTTTCTTGTCAAGTTTTTGTATCGGTTCAGTATATGGTGAACACCTACCAGTAAATATTGATTAATGTAATCTGTAGAAATAAAACGCATTCAGACTTACCAAGGATTTAGTTTTTGTATATTTTTTGGGGCTATTTTGTTTT
>JALWKR010000090.1 GCA_027081375.1 Persephonella sp. | reverse complement strand
TCTGCACTTCCTTTTATTTTTTCTCCTGTAAAAATAGGAGATTACACTTACGTAGATGGAGGAATTACAAATAATCTTCCTGTTGAACCTTTAGTAAATTTAGCTGATTTTAAAATAGGCATAGATGTAAATCCTTTAGGTGTAGAAAAGGATTTAAATAATCCTGTTAAAATTCTGATGAGAAGTTTTTTTCTATCTATCCGTTCTAATGTAGATGTTAGAAAATCCTACTGTGATATTTTTATTCAGCCTGAACCTCTTTTGGATGTAGGTCTTTTTTCTACATGGAAGATGAAAGAAGCAATAGAGATAGGATACAGGTATACAAAGGAAGTTTTGAAAAATTATCCTAATCTAAAGGGATAATCTTTATATAAAAATTTCCTACGTTTCCTTTTCTGTCTTTGTACCCCCTGTTTCTTATCTTTAATGTTGTTTCAGAGTTTATATCTTCAGGAATTTCTATTTTCAGTGTATCTTCCAAAAAATGAGGCACAGAAATAACATCTCCTTTTTTTAAATCTTTTTTAGGGATATACACAGTTTTATATACATCCTTTCCTTTTAGCTGAAAGTCTTCCTCCTGAAATTTCACAATAAGATAAAGATCTCCATAATCTCCTCCATTCCTTCCACAATCACCTCCACCTTTTATTCTTATATAATCTCCCTCTTTAATACCTTCTGGAATTTTAAAGGTTTTTTTTGTCTCTAAGTGAATATAACCTTTTCCACTGCAGTTAGTACAGGGATTTAATATTTGAAAACCTTTTCCTTTACATCTACTACAGGGAATTTTAATAACCCTTTTTTTTACTAAACCTTCTCCATGACACAGGCTACATTCTCTAATTACAGAGTTTTCAGTTATACCTGTTCCTTCACAGTAAGAACACCTTTCTTTTCTTGTGTAGAAGATTGTTTTTACACTTCCTAAAAAACCTTCTTTTAGGGATATAAAGACTTTTTTATAAAGATCCTTTCCTTTTTTAGAAACTGGAGTAAAACCTAGGGTGTTGTATATCTTGAAAAGAGCTTTATCTAGTATAGAAGTGTTCCTGTTAAGCTGTAAATCATATTTTTTTCTTTTTTCTGGGTCTATAAGAGTTTCGTAAGCTAGAGTTACTTTTTTGAAAAATTCCTGAGAAGATTTGTTCCTATCAGGGTGAAATCTCTTTGCTTTTTCTCTAAAAGCTTTTTTAATTTCTTCTGGAGTGGCATCTCTTGCCACTCCAAGAATTTTATAAAAATCCATTATGTAATTTCTTCTCTTTCCTCAGGGGGTATTGCAACAATAACTTTAGCAGGTCTAATAACTTTTCCTTTGTATTTATATCCTGTTTGAACAACTTTCACTATCTCATTAGGTTTGTGCTCCTGAGAAACCACAGTCTCTAAAGCTTCATGCTCTTGTGGGTTAAACTCTGTTTTCTCCTCTATTCTTTCTATACCGTGGTCTTGAAGAAATCTTACAAGCTGATAATGAATCATTTGAACCCCTTTTATAAAAGCATTTATATCTGTTGATGTTTTAGCACTTTCTAAAGCTTTCTCAAAGTTATCAACAATTTCCATAAATCCTTTTATTATTCTTAATGCCCCTTCATCTTTAGCTTCTTCTTTTTCTTTTCTCATTCTTATCTTGTATGCTTCAAATTCCTGCTGAAGCTGTTGATATAAAACACTTAACCTTTTTGCAGCTTCTTCTGTTTTTTCCAGCTTTTTCTTAAGTTCTTCTAACTCTTTCTCTATCTCCCCACACTCATTTTTTGATTTCTCTTCCTTCCCTTCTTCCTGTTTTTGCTCTTGAGTTTCTTTTACTTCTTCCTTGATTCCTTCTTGATTTTTCATCTCTTCATTGTTTTTTGTTTCTTCCATGGTTTTATACAACCCTCCAATTTTAGCTTATTTTTATAATAAAATATGATTATAAAGCTGTAGATTCAATAGCTTATGAATGCTTCTCTTTAAGATCTTTAATTGTAAAAACAACTGGTTCATTTGAGCAGCAGCTTTTCATATTTATATGCATCTTATTTACTATCTCGTTGTAAGCTTCTATAAATGTCATAACTTCTCCACCAAATCCTTTTTTAAACTTTTCTGCATCTTCTTTTGAGGCAAAAGGAATAACACTGGGACTGCAGCAGGGAATAGCTGAACTTCCAACAACATAGTAAGCGTTTAAAGCACTAATTGGATTTTCTGTAATAAAATCATATGTTAGGGCTGTTACTTCTTTATCCTCAAGCTGTTTATGCATCATGAGACCGCAGTGTTCACAGCAGGTTTCTATTGTTTGATTTTCTACTGTTATTTTGTACGGATGGGCTCTTGTTATAGGTTTTTCACATATAGGACAGTTAGGGACTTTTACAACCTCTTTTTCTTTCTCTGTATTTAAAAGAATTGCTCCATGTTTTCTTTTAATTAAACCTGCCTTTTCAAGCTCTTTTATCTCTCTGTATATTGTCATTTCTGATACATTAAATATGTTGCTAAGCTCTTTTGCTGTTATTTCCTGCTTTTCTTTTAGAATTTCAAGGATTTTTTCTTTTCTTTTCATTTTTAAAACCTCTTTATTAAAGAGTTCCTTTTGTTGAAGGAGTATCCTGTCTTCTTGGGTCTATAGATACAGCTTCCTTTAGTGCAACAGCTAAAGATTTTGTTAAAGCTTCAGCTATATGGTGAAGATTTCTTCCTGCAAGAGCTTTTAGATGCATTGTTATCCCTGCTGATAGAGTAAATCCCTTAAAAAACTCTTCCATAAGTTCAAAATCAAACTCTGTGATTTTACCTCTGTATCCTAGGTCATCATAAAAAAGAAGAGGTCTTCCAGATAAGTCTATAGCACACATTGCTAAAGCTTCATCCATTGGAATAATTGCATGACCAAATCTTTTAATTCCCTTTTTATCTCCAAGAGCTTCTTTAACAGCCATACCTAAAACAATACCAACATCTTCTACAGTGTGGTGATGGCTAACATGAACATCTCCAGAAGCCATAACTTCAAGGTCTATAAGAGAGTGTTTTGAAAAAGTTTCTAGCATATGGGATAAGAAACCCACAGGAGTATCAACTGAGTACTTTCCTGTTCCATCAAGATTTACAGTTAGTTCTATCTGGGTTTCTCTTGTTTCTCTTTTTACAGTTGCTTTTCTCATCCTTAACTCCCTTTTGTTTCTTGAAGTTCTAAAAGTTTTGAGCCTCTCATATCTTGACCTTTTACAGGAAGAATTTCACAAACTTCTGAAAGTCTAGAAGCTATAGCACTTCCCATTCTCTCCTCTAAACTATCTTCTAGTTCATCTTCATTTTTACTCTTTAGCTCAATATTAGATGTAATTATCATAGGTTTTAAATCATTATATCTGTTTATTATGATGTAATGTAGTATATCTCTTGCCCAGTCTGATAATCTTTCTGAACCTAAATCGTCTAAAATAAGAACTGGAGTATTTACAACCTCTTCCAATATCTCCCTAGATGATTCAGAGCCGTCAAAAGATGCTTTTAGCTTAAAAAGTAAAGACCTTGTGTCATAAAATAGACCTACAATATTTTTTTTTAAAAAAAGCTCTTTCAATAAAGCTACTGCTAAATGGGTTTTCCCTACCCCTGGTTTTCCAACAAGAAAAAATCCCTTTCCTTTTTTGTACTCTTCAAGATTTATATAATCTTTTAGTCTTTTTATTATTAGATGATGCTTGTATTTTTTGTTAATTATAAAGTTGTCAAAGTTTTTTTCCTGATATCTTTTGGGAATATTCATTCTTTTGTATATAGATGAAGACATATTTCTAAACTGGCAGGAGCATTTTTTTACTCCCCCTTTCAGTTGTATCCATCCAGTATCTTGGCATATAGGACAGGTATATTTTGATTTCAATGAATAAACCTCTAAAAATCAGTAACTAGCTTATATTTTATAATTAAATGAGAAATTAACAAGATTTTAACATAAAAAATTAAAGAAAAAAGAAGCCCACCTTAATGGCGATGGTGCTTCTCTTCAGGAGAAAAAATGCCGTAAAAAATCTGTTCTATAAATATGTCAGGATTTTCTATTATAGGACCATCTTTTTCTAAAATTGTATAAGCAAAGACTTTTGCCTGTATAGAACCAATGAAAAATAAAGATGTATCTTCTGGGTCAAGTTCAGGCTTGATACAACCTTTTTCTTGTCCTTCTTTAATAATCTTGGATATTTTCTCTTTATAGTTTTCTACAAAAGATTTTAAAATCTGTGAAAACTGTTTATCTTCCGATCTTGAAAGCTCAAAACAAAGTATAGGAACTGCTCCTTTTGTTTCCTCTAAAACCTTTATATGTTCCCTAAGTAGTATCTCTAAAATTTCTCTTGCATTTCTTCCTTTCCTTATAGCTTCATCTGCACTCTTAGAACATTTTGAGACATATCTGTTTATAATCTCAAGGATAATATCATCCATAGATTTAAAATGTTTAAAGATAGCAGCATCAGTTATCCCAAGTCTGTCAGCTATATTTTTTGCAGTAAATTTCCTTAAACCTTCCTTAACTATTATTTCTGCACCTACTCTTATTATCTTCTCTTTTGTAGGTAATGTATCAAAATCTTCTGTAATCATTCCTCTTCCTCCGTAATAATCATATTGCAAAAATCTTTTAGAGAAGCTACTGCCCCAGCCGCGTGCTTGTGACCTCCTCCACCTAAAATCTGAGCAAGTTCAAGGGCATTTGGATGTTGCCCTTCACAACTTCTAAAACTAAACTTTACCTTATCTCCGCTTATATTAAATAAAGCTACAGCTTCATTGAATTTTGTAGAAAGGATGTTCCCTATCTCTGATTGAAACAGATTTGTGTTAAAACCTCTTACAATGTAATCACCTATTTTTATTTTTGTCTCCTTTGCTTTTTCTATAAATCTGTTTATAAGAAAATCTGTATACTCTGATAATAGCTTTCCTTTTTCTATAATCTCTGAAATATCTTTGTTTAGAAGTTCCTTTATCTTATCTGGTTTGTTTGTAAGAAGAACAAGATAGGTATTTACATATTTTGTAATTTCTCCGTACTTCCACGTCCATATATCTTTATCTTCAACATACTTAATAATGTCAGGGATATTTTCATCTCCGTAAAAATAAACCCACGTTAAAGATGCCCCTGAACGATGATTATCAAACACGTATTCAAGATTTTCATACTCATTAGCTAATTTTTCTAAAAGGTCTTTTACACCAATGTGATGGTCTATAATTACAACTTTTTTAGCTATAGATAAAAGGGTTTTTAGATCCTCTTCTTTTAAGGAAAAATCAACTATATAAACAACAGTATTTTTATCAACAATGTCTACAATACTTTGAAAATCTTCTGGTTTATAGCCGTGTTCTAAAGGAAATAAAATGCAGTCTGGAAATTTAGTTAAAAGCACTGCTGCTGCTGTAGTCCCGTCAGTACAGTTTCCATGATATATACATACAACTTTCTGATTCATTTTTCCCTCTTTTTAAATAAGGTAAGGAAATATTAACTAATTTATGGAAATATTTTAAACTAAACTTTATAATTTTTTCTTGAGATTTTAAAAGTGGTTTTATAAATCCCTAATACAAAATCTCAGATACCTACCAGACTATGGTAGTCCTATCCCAAAATAGCTAAAAGTATCGTAGAATAAGAACTATGGGAAAGAGAGGGAGACCAAGGAAATACCAAGAACACATAAGATGTCCAGAATGTGGTTCAAACT
>JALWKR010000089.1 GCA_027081375.1 Persephonella sp. | reverse complement strand
ACTGCAACAGTAGAGGTTTCACTCTGGATATTAGATGAAAGACTAAAAAAGACACAGATTGGTGGTGGTGAAAATGTTACTCCAGCAGATGCAATAAAAGGAGCTATTACTGATGCTATAGGAAAATGTTTATCCCTATACTCTATAGGAAGTAAGGCTTATAGGGGAGAACTGGAAACAGGAAATGGACATAAAAGCAACTTTTCTCAGGAAGTTTATAAATCAGCATCTCCTTCTGATAAACAGATCTCATATGTTAAATCTTTAGCAGAAAAGTCAAAAATAGATGTTCCAAAAATGGTTAAACAGATACTAAACAAAACAATAAAAACTGAGGAAGAACTTAAAAATCTATCTGCTCAGGAGATTAGCAGGATAATAGAAGCTTATAAGAGACTTGCTGTTTAATACCTTGAAATGAAATAAAAATTTATTATCTTATTTTTGCCTGTGGTTTCCGTGCAGTCGCCCTTCTTATGAAGGGAGGAAAGTCCGGGCTCCATAGGGCAAGGAGCTGCCGAAAGGCAGGTAGGAGTAATTCTACGGATAGGGCCACAGAGAAAAGACTTCCTATCCTGATAGGTGGTTAGTAGGCTGAAAAAGCCGAATAGCCTATTCGGATAGGTAAAGGTGAAACGGTGGGGTAAGAGCCCACCAGCTACCAGCGTGAGCTGGTAGGCTAGGTAACCCCCTCCTGGAGCAATCCCAAATAGGGAGGCGTTTGAGGGTGGCCCGCCTGAAGCCTCCGGGTAGGGAGCTTAGATAAATGACTGCAAAAACAGAACCCGGCTTACGAGAAACCACAGGCTTTTATTTTTTTTACTCACTTCACGTATAATATTCAGATCAAAATAAATCTCTTAGAGAGGTAATCACCTTGTCAGAACATCAAGGAATAGTAATACTTGATTTTGGTTCTCAGTATACCCAGTTAATAGCTAGAAGAATTAGGGAAATACATGTTTATAGTGAAATTTTACCTTACAATGCATCTATTGAAGAGATAAAAAAACACAATCCAAAAGGGATTATATTTTCAGGTGGTCCAGCATCTGTTTATGAACCTGATGCACCCAAGCCTGATGAAAGGGTTTATGAACTTGGACTTCCAATACTTGGAATATGTTACGGACTTCAGGTTATAACACAGCATTTTGGTGGTGAAGTTGTAAAAGCAGAAAGACATGAGTATGGAAGGGCAGAGCTTGAAATACTAAACCATGAAGACCTATTCAAAAACATTCCAAATGAAATTCATGTCTGGATGTCCCATGGTGACAGAGTAACAAAACTTCCTGAAGGATTTGAACCAATAGCAAGGACATATAATGCACCATTTGCAGCAATAAGAAACAAAGAAAAGAAAATCTGGGGAGTTCAGTTCCATCCAGAAGTTTCCCATACATATATGGGAAAAGATATTCTTAAAAACTTTGCTGTTGAGATTTGTGGTTGCACGCAGGACTGGACAATGGGAAGCTTCCTTATGGAAAAGGAAGTAGAAATCAGAAAAATTGTTGGTAATAAAAAAGCTATATGTGCCCTCTCTGGTGGAGTTGATTCATCTGTTGCAGCAGTTTTAGTTCATAATGCTATAGGAGATAACCTAACATGTATTTTTGTTGATAATGGTCTTCTTAGAAAAGGCGAAAGGGAGCAGGTTGAAAAAACATTTAGAGATCATTTTCATATTCCACTGATTGTGGTTGATGCAAGGGAAAGATTTTTAAACGCATTAAAAGGTGTTACAGACCCAGAGCAAAAGAGAAAAATAATAGGAAATCTTTTTATAGAGATATTTGAAGAGGAAGCCAAAAAAATCCCAGATGTTGAGTTCCTTGTTCAGGGAACACTGTATCCAGATGTGATTGAAAGTGTTTCTGTAAAAGGTCCTTCAGCAGTTATAAAAACTCACCATAATGTTGGTGGATTGCCTGAAAGAATGAACCTGAAACTGATAGAACCATTAAGAGAGCTATTTAAAGACGAAGTTAGAGAGCTTGGAAAAGAACTTGGTCTTCCAGATGAAATCATATACAGGCAACCATTTCCAGGACCAGGACTTGCAATAAGAATAATTGGTGAAGTCAACGAACAAGACCTGAATATTCTCAGGGAAGCAGATGCTATAGTTGTAGAAGAGGTTAAAAAAGCAGGCTTATACAAAGACCTATGGCAGTCCTTTGCTGTTTTACTCCCTATCCATACTGTCGGTGTTATGGGAGATTACAGAACTTATGAAAAGGTAATAGCGGTTAGAGCTGTTGAATCAACAGACGGAATGACAGCAGACTGGGCGAGACTTCCTTATGACCTGTTAGACAGAATAATGAGGAGAATAATAAATGAGGTTCAGGGAGTTAACAGAGTTGTTTATGATATAACCTCAAAACCTCCTGGAACAATTGAATGGGAGTAAAAAATAAAAAGGCAGGGTTAAACCCTGCCCTTTTGATTTTATAATGCTTTGTGGCAGAACCACCAGTCAAAGCATTCAATCTCACCAGCTTGTGCTTTTTTAAGTCTTTCTTCTTTTTCTTCAATGCTTGAAGCTGGAGGAATAATAACGTGGTCTTTAACTTTTTCATTGTTTGGCCAGTTAGCAGGTGTAGCAACTCCGTATTTATCAGATGTTTGAAGAGCTTTCACTGCTCTGACAATTTCATCAATATTTCTACCTACTTCCTGAGGATAGTACAGAACAAGTCTTAGTATTCCTTTATCATCTACAATAAACACAGCTCTAACTGTATTTGTACCTTTTTTAGGATGTATCATACCTAGTTTTTTAGCTACCTGACCCATATCATCAGCAATTATTGGAAATGTAATCTCAACTCCCATTTTTTCTTTAATCCATTCGACCCATTTGATATGAGAGAAAACCTGATCTACTGAAAGTCCAATTAGTTCACAGTTTAACTTATCAAACTCTTCTTTTCTCTCTTGAAAAGCAATAAACTCAGTTGTACATACAGGAGTAAAATCTGCAGGGTGACTAAATAGTACAAACCATTTACCTTTATAATCATCAGGTAATTTTTTTACTCCGTGAGTAGTTTTGACTTCTAATTCTGGGAATTTGTCCCCAAGAGTTGGTATTGTAATTACTTCTTCCATCTCTGGCACCTCCTTTTTTATGCTTTATTTTATCTAATTATTTAATTTAAGCAGTTTAAAAAATTTGTAAATAGTTTTATAAAATTATAAACCACTAGAAACGTTTGTATCTTAAATGGTATAAAAATTTTATTCATTTTATACTTGATAAGGAGGGAAAATAAATGAGGAAACTTTTTATATTTCTTATTTCTCTTTTCTTAGTTTCTTTCTCTTTTGCTGGAGAAAAGAAAAATCCTGTAGTTCTTATTAAAACAAATATGGGAGATATTTATGTAGAGTTATATCCTGAAAAAGCTCCTATTACAGTAGAAAACTTTTTAAAGTATGTAAAAGCTAAGTTTTATGATGGTCTTATTTTTCACAGGGTAATTCCAAACTTTGTTATTCAAGGAGGTGGTTTTTATCCAGATATGACTCCTAAAAAACCTCTTTATCCTCCTATTAAAAATGAATCAAATAACGGTCTTTCAAATCTTAGAGGAACTATAGCCATGGCTAGAACAATGGATCCAGATAGTGCAACATCTCAGTTTTATATAAATGTAAAAGACAATACATTTTTAGATTATGGAAAAACCCCTCAGATATGGGGATATACAGTTTTTGGAAAGGTTATAAAAGGGATGGATGTTGTAGACAAAATAGCAAATGTTAAAACCCATACTGTAGGATACTTTAGAGATGTTCCAGTGAAACCAGTTGTTATGGAAGAAGTGAAAATAGTAGATAGCGTGAATTAAAGTAGAAAACCTTTTTTATTTCTTAAAACAAAGTTAAAAGGGGCAAAAGCCCCTGTTTTAAAGCTCTAAAGATTTTTCTTCTATTATTTTTTTAGCTTTTTGAATAAACTCTTCAACAGGCATTGTTCCAATATTTCCTTTTTTCTTCGTCCTAACGGCAACAGTTTTACTTTCTGCTTCTTTATCTCCTACCACAAGCATATAAGGGATTTTTTGAAGCTCTGCATCTCTTATTTTTTTGTTCATTCTTTCATTTCTTTCATCAACTTCAACCCTGAGACCTGCTTCTTTAAGCTGTTTTTCAACCTCTTTTGCATAAGGGATATGAGCATCAGCGATAGGAATTATTCTTGCCTGAACAGGAGAAAGCCACAGTGGTAGCTGTCCTGCGTAATGCTCAAGGAGAACACCGATAAATCTTTCTATTGAACCAAATATAGCTCTGTGTATCATATATGGTCTGTGTCTCTGGTTGTCTTCTCCTATGTAATACATATCAAATCTTTCTGGCAGGTTAAAATCAAACTGAACAGTTGAGCACTGCCACATTCTACCGATGGCATCTTTTATTTTTACGTCTATTTTGGGACCGTAGAAAGCTCCGCCTCCTTCATCTATTTCATATGTAAGTCCTACACTTTCTATAGCTTTCCTTAAAGAGTCTGTTGCAACTTCCCACATTCTATCATCACCAACAGATTTTTCAGGCCTTGTTGAGAGAAAAACCTGAAACTCATCAAATCCATAGCTTCTGAGGGTATCAAGTATTAGTTCAAGGACACCTTTAATTTCCTCTTCAACCTGATCTTCTCTACATATAATATGGGCATCGTCCTGTGTAAAGCCTCTAACCCTCATAAGTCCATGTAAAACACCGCTTCTTTCGTATCTGTAAACTGTTCCAAGTTCTGCAAATCTAAGGGGTAGTTCTTTGTATGAACGTTGTTTTGATTTGTATATCTCAACGTGGAATGGGCAGTTCATTGGCTTTACAAAATATCCCTCTTCTTCAATCTGCATTTCAGGGAACATATTTTCTCTATAGAAATCAACATGCCCACTTGTTTTCCATAGCTGTTCTTTACCTACATGTGGAGTGTAAACAAGCTGGTATCCTCTTTTGATGTGTTCCTGTTTCCATGCATTTTCTATCTCGTTTCTGATTATTGCCCCTTTGGGAAGCCATAGAGCAAGTCCACCGCCAACTTCGTCTGTTATCATAAACAGCTCAAGCTCTTTTCCAAGTTTTCTGTGGTCTCTTTTCTTGGCTTCTTCAAGCATATTCAGGTATTTTTTTAGTTCCTTCTCTGTCCAGAATGCAACCCCATAAATCCTCTGGAGCATTGGGTTTCCTTCTTTTCCCCTCCAGTAAGCACCTGCAAGGGACACAAGTTTAAATGCTCCTGCTTCTCCTGTTGATGGGATGTGGGGACCTCTACAAAGGTCTATAAAATCACACTGGGTATATACAGATATTGGCTCTCCTTCAGGTATCTGGTGTTTGATTATGTCTATTTTGTATATCTCTTTTTTCTTTTCAAAAAGCTCAATAGCTTCATCCCTGGGTATCTCTTTTCTTTCAATAGGGCAGTTTCTCTGGATAATTTCTCTCATTTTTTCTTCAATAACAGGAAGGTCTTCCTCTGTAAGCCTTTTTCCTTCTACTTCTACGTCGTAATAAAAACCATGTTCCGTTGTTGGACCAATACCAAGATGAACATTTTCATCTCCGTAAAGCTCTTTTAGAGCCTGAGCCATTATATGAGCAAGGGAGTGTCTAAGGAGCTCAAGGCTTTCTGGGTCTTTTTTGGTTATAAATCTAAGCTCTCCACTTTCTCTTATAGGAGTGTGAATGTCTATAATTTTTCCATTTAAAACGCCGCCTATTGCTCCTTTTATCTTTTTGCCTTCCCCTTCTAATGCCTGTATGATTTCTTTTATAGTAATACCATCTTCAAACTCATACTCCCCAAATCTGTTTATATTT
>JALWKR010000088.1 GCA_027081375.1 Persephonella sp. | reverse complement strand
AAACAGTTTCAGGGAAGATAATTGGGGATATATCTGAGGATATTATGATTTATGAAACCCATCCAGGAGCAGTGTATCTTCACAACGGGGAAAAGTATATTGTTGAGTATATAGACAAAGATGCAAGGAAAGTCTACGTTGTAAAATCTGATGTTTCGTACATCACAGAACCTTTAAAAGAGTCTTTTATAGATATTATCTCTATAGACAAAAGCAAAAAAGTTGGAGATATAGAAATTTTTACAGGGAGAGTAAAGGTTAAAACATCTGTTATTGGATATTCTATGAGAGATTTAGAGTACGATGAGAAGTTAAAAGATGAGATTTTTGATCCTGAAGAAATACTAACAAGAGAGTTTGAAACTGTTTCTTTCTGGTGGACAATGCCTTCAGATTGGGAAGAGGAGATTATTTACAAAAATACAAAGCATAATGCTAGACTTCTGCAACAGTTTGTTAAAAAGAAAGGTAGCTTATACTTTGGAAATTATATTTATGAAAGTATGATTTTTGAAAAGCTTTTAGAGTTTAGAAAAAAATTAGATATTGATCTTTTTTTATATGTTACAAAGGTGATAGAAGGAGTATCCTCAAAGTTAAATCAAAAAGAAAAAGATGAACTAAAAGAGTATGTTAAAAGAATAAAAGAGAGAAAAAATGCTTTTCTTGGTGCTCTTCATGGGGTTGAGCATGGTCTTATAGGTATATATCCCCTTTACGCTATGAACGATAGATGGGATATAGGAGGATTGTCTACACCTTTTTTCCCTGATTTTGGAAAACCAACAATCTTTATATACGATGGATACGAAGGTGGAGTTGGATACTCTGAAGTTGGATTTAACCGTTTAAAAGAGATGATGGAAAGTACCTACAAAACAATAGCAAAATGCTCTTGCATAGCAGGGTGTCCTTCGTGTATATATTCTCCTAAGTGTGGTAATTCTAATGACTACTTAGACAAAACTTCATCTATCTTACTTTCTAGAAAGATATTAAAAGAGCTTTCAAAGGGAGAGTAGATTGGAAAAAACTGTTTATATAGATAGTCTTGAAGAGCTTGATAGATTTACAAAAAAATTGTCAAAATGCTTAAAAGGTGATGAAGTTATCCTTTTGAAGGGAAATCTTGCAGCAGGAAAAACAACATTTACAAGATATCTTGTAAAAAATATTGATAAGTCTTTAGAAGATGAGGTGAACTCTCCAACTTTTACCGTTATGAACCAGTATGATACAGAAAAATTCCCTGTCTTCCATATTGATTTGTATAGAGTTAAAGATTTTGATTTTTATGACTTTTTAGGAGAAGGTGTGATTATTATAGAATGGGCTACAGAAGAGTTATTTGAAGAATTAGAGGATATTCCTGTTTTGTTTATAGAAATAGAAACTGTTGAAAATAAAAGAATTTTTAAAATAAAAAGCAAAAATGCAGATTATTTATTAGAATGTTTAGAAAAGTAAGAAAATTTTGCAAATTTTACTATTATTAATTAAATAATTACGTAGATGGGGATTTAGATATGAAAATAGTAATAGATATATCTGATGAAAAAAAAGCAAAATATCTTGTTAAACTATTAGAAGACATTCCTTATGTAAGGAATATTAAAGTAGAACGTGAGAAGAAAAGAAAGAAACCAGATTTTGAACTAGTATTTGGAATTTGGAAAGATAGAGATATTACGTTAGAAAATATTAGAAAAAAAGCATGGAGAAAAGTATCTAGATGATACTTTTAGATACCAACATAATTATCGAACTATTCAAGGGAAATTCTGAAACTATTAATCTACTTAAGAGTATTAAAGAGGAAAATTTTTCAATTAGTATTATAACTAGTATGGAGCTATATTATGGAGCTCTTAATAAAAGGGAACTGAATGTAATAAAGAAATTCTTAAAAAATTTTGAGTTACTGCCAATAAATGAAAAAATATCAAAAATCTCTTTGGATTTAATAGAAAAATATTCTAAGAGTCATGGATTAGAAATTCCTGATGCTTTAATAGCAGCAACTGCGATTTATTATGATA
Organism: Persephonella sp.; assembly: GCA_027081375.1. Classification (GTDB taxonomy): domain Bacteria; phylum Aquificota; class Aquificia; order Aquificales; family Hydrogenothermaceae; genus JAADDV01. Next base: position 3,858 of record JALWKR010000088.1, on the reverse strand, counting down.
TTCCTTTGTTAACCTACAATAGAAAAGATTTCAAATATATTAAGGAATTAAAACTTTTTGATGACTAGAGGTTAAAAAGATTAAATATTTATTCTTTCACCGAAATAAACTCCCTAAATATCTCAAAATTTTTTATAACATTATCTACTGGAACATATTCATTTTTCTGATGAGCCTGAGCTGGATCACCAGGACCAAAGTTCACAGCATCAATACCGTAAAGAGAAAGTCTTGCAACATCTGTCCAAGCCTGTTTAGCTTCTACAGGTAAGTTAAACTTTTCAATAAGCTCTACTAAAATTGGGTTATACAGACATACATGTCCAGAAGGACATAAGTCTGTAAACTCAACTTTAGCTTCACCATTTACAAGTTTTAAAACATCTTCTTTTGCTTCTTCAATACTTTTTCCTGGGGCAAATCGATAGTTTACATTTATCACAAATTTATCAGGAATAATATTTCTTCCTCCTGAGAACTCAACCATAGTAGCATTCATAACTTCTAAAAATTTCATTCCATCATATTCATACTCATGAATTCCATAATCAGCTAATCTTTTTAAAAAGTCTGCTGCTTTATGGATTGCATTCTCTCCCTGCCACGGTCTTGCTGAATGAGCCCTTTTTCCTTCAAAGATAATAGAAGCATGCATAGTTCCAAGACAGCCAACCTGAACAGTGTTGTTTGTAGGTTCTAGAGCAAAGGCTAGATCTGCTTTTTGGATTATGTCGTAATCTGATAAAAGAGGTTCAAGTCCATTATCTACATAAGGACCTTCTTCCTTTTCATAGAAAACATATATAGTGTTAAAACGTTTTTCTTTTTTATGAAAGTGCTCTATTAGCCCCATCATTACAGCAAGCCCAGCTTTCATATCACTGGCACCAAGACCGTATAGCTTTCCATCTATAATCTGTCCTGTAAACTCATTTTCTCCAGGGACAGTATCTAAATGACCTATCAAAGCAATGGTTTTTTTCTCAGGATTAAAATCATCAAAAGTAATAAGAGAGTTGTTATGTCTTATTATGTTACTTCTATCAAAAAAACTTTTTAAAAACTTTTCTGTATAATCTGCTATTTCTTTTTCATTTCCAATAACAGAAGGAATTTCTACAAGTTCCTTAAGATAATTTATGATCTTATTCTTCATCTCCAGTATATCCTAACCTTTCTGAAAGTTCTTTTACTTTTTCTAAAAAATCTCCTACTAATTCATTTTCTATTTTTTCTTTCGGCAGCCTGTATGAAGGAGCAGATAAAGTAATTCCTGCAGCTACTCTCCCTGTGTAATCTCTAACAGGAACAGACAAACATCTTACTTCATCTTCCCACTCTTCATCATCTATTGCATATCCTTTTGCTTTTACTTCTTCTAGATGTTTTATCAGTTTATCTTTATCTGTTATAGTTTTTTTTGTATAAGGAACAAGTTTTACATGTCTAAAAAAGTCTTCTAGCTCTTCTTTATCCATATCAGCGAGATGAATTTTTCCTGAAGCAGAAGCATACATTGGAAGTAGCTTACCTACCCTTGATTTTACAAGAACAGGTCTATCTATCTCATATGCATCTATATATACAATCTCGTATCCACTTCTTATTGCAAGATAAATATTTTCTCTGTATTTTTCTCCTAATTCCTGAAGATATGGTTTTGCTAGCTTTCTTATATCAACATGATTAAGATAAGCATGTCCTACTTCAAAATTTCTAATTCCTAATGAATATGTTTTTTTCTTTTTATTAAAGTCTACATAACCTCTATTTACAAGAACATCTAATATTTTTTCTGTCTGCTGATGAGATATATTAAAGACTTTTTCTATATCTTCTAAAGTTGATTGGGGATGATTTGCTATGAAAAAAAGAATATTAAAAGTGGTATCCACGTTGTGAACTATATATTCTCTTTTTGTTCTTTTTCTGTGCATTAATTTTCTCTTTAGATTTTGGTGTGGAAATAAAATAATGGCGGAGCCGACGGGATTCGAACCCGCGACCTCTGGCGTGACAGGCCAGCGTTCTAGGCCAGGCTGAACTACGGCTCCGTATCTGCAACCTTAAGTGGGCGGTAGAGGAGTCGAACCTCTGACCCCCTCCTTGTAAGGGAGGTGCTCTGGCCAGCTGAGCTAACCGCCCAAGCGGATTAATATAATATTACACCTTATTTTTTTTGTCAACCCCCTTTTGCACTTTTTAATCTATTTACCATTAAAGTTCCACAACCGCCTATTTTTCTGGTTCTGTAGCGGTTTGATAATGTAACTTTTATCCCTTTTTCTTTTAAAAATAGAAAAGCTTTTTCATACTCTTCATCCGAAGTTGATCTGTAAGGTATTCTTTCTATTTCATTGTATTTTAGCAAAGAAACTCCTATTCCAAGTTTTTGTGCAATTTCAGCTAACCTTTCTAACTCTTCTTTAGAATCATTTATTCCTTTTATCAGAAGATATGCAATGTTGTACATTTTTTTCTTTCTGTTAGACAAAGTATCTAAATGGTCTTTTAGTGCAGCTAAAATATCTTCTATTGGATGTCCATGAGGTATTAACTGCTTTCTTTTATCTTCAAAAACTGCATGTAAAGAAACGTTTATACCGTTATGAGGTAAATTTAAAAGTTCTTTAAAGTTATCAATAGGAAAACCTGTTGTGTAAAAAGAACATTTTAATCCCTGTTCTTTAAAATACCAAAAAGCCTCTTTTACATTTTTCCAGTTTAATAAAGGTTCTCCAATTCCAGCAAAGGCAATATTTTTTATTTCAAGTCCATCTTCCTTAGCAAGTAAATACTGGTTTATAATCTCACTGGAAGATAGGTTTCTGTATAAACCATCTTTACCTGAGGCACAAAAAGAACATCTAACTGGGCAGCCAACTTGAGAAGATACACATAAAGTATCCCCCCGATAGTATACAGATTCAACAGTATAGCTGTCTTCTGTTTTTACTTCTAAAAGTTTATTTAAGCTATCGTTAATTACTTCTTCTATTTTCATTTAAAGAACTATCTCCACTGATAGGTCTATTTCCTCTAAAACATTAGATACATAAAGAGCTTCCTCTAGGTCTCCTTCAAAAACTACCGCTTTTCCTTTTGTATGAATTTCCCATGTTAGCTTTTCTGCTGTTTCTAAATCGCATTTTGTAGCTTTCATTATTTGATATATAACCTCATCAAAAGTATGCCATTCATCGTTATATACAACAACTTTCGCTGGTATCTGTGTTTTTACTCCTTCTTTTATTTCAGTTTCAAAACCAAGCCCCATCTTTTTAACCTCTATATAAATTTTTTATAAAAATATACTCTTCTACTTTAGGTAAAACAAGATATCTTATTGATTTTCCTTCTTTTATTCTATTTCTAATTTCTGTAGATGAAATATCAATCCTTCTAATGTTAGAGTAAAATATATTTCCCCCTTTATCTTTTGGTATATCTGTGTCTAATCTAACTGACGCAAAAGGAAAATACTCTTTAACATATTCTTTCACTTCATAGAAAGATGTTTTGTCTCTACCTGCTACAATAAAATTTGCAATTTTAATTAATTTATCTGCACTTTTCCACATATGAAGAGATAAGAACGCATCAGTTCCTAAAATAAATGCTGGAGTATATCCAAGTTTTTCTCTGAAGTATTTTATTGTATCTATAGTATATGATTTTCCACCTCTTTTTATCTCTATATCGCTTATATCAAAAAAAGGATTATTTCTAGTTGAAAGCTTTAGCATCTCTAATCTATCCTGTGCAGATGCCCTTGAGCCAGGTTTTAAAGGTGAATGATAGGCAGGAATAAATATGATCTTTTCTAAAGAATAATACTCTCTTATATCTTCAGCTATC
>JALWKR010000087.1 GCA_027081375.1 Persephonella sp. | reverse complement strand
TTGGAGGAATATTAGGTTTTATATACTCAAAAACATTGGTTTTTAAAGCTATCTCTTCCATTTCCCTAGGGGAATACCCTGCACCATAAAAAACTCCTATAATAGCCCCTGCACTTGCACCTGATACGTACTTTGGATATATCCCATTTTCCTCTAAAGCTTTTAAAACTCCTATATGAGCAAGACCTCTAACAGCTCCACCTGATAAAACAACTCCAAACTTCATAATATTCTTTGCTTTATTTTTTGTGAAATTTTAACAGAAATATATCATAAGCATGTATAATTTATTAGTTTAAGAAGATTTTTACAGGAAGGGGAATTGAAAGACCGAGCGCAGGAAGCTATAACCTCTTTTAAAGAAACACAGTCAAATGTAGACTTAACAGTAATATTTTTTATATTAGCTTTTTTAGTTATAGCCATAATAGTCTTTCTTATTATAAAAAACCTATTTGGAGATAACTCAGTTAAAAAGAAATTTTTTAAAGTTGCTGTATCTAAAGGTTTAACAGAGGAAGAAGCAGAATTTTTATATAAACTAGCTTCAAAACAAAAAGACCCAATTCTCATTTTAAAGTTAAAACCTGTTTTTGAAAAGTTAATTCACAGTTACGTGGAAACTCATGAAAATGTTGATAGTGAGTTTATAAAAAGAATTAGAGAGAAGCTTGGCTTTGCAAAGAAATCTAAGTTCTTGCCTCTTATTACAACAAAGGATATTGAACCTCTTCAGAAAGGAATTATAACCATCCTAAAAAATATGCTTTCTGTAGAAGGGATTTTACATGACAAAGATGAAAAATATATGTACTGGCATCTATCAGATATAGACCGTGTTCACAAGGAGTTTCTAAACAGTGATGTTGAAGTTATGTTTATAAGACCTGATGATGCCATCTATAAGTTTGAAAGCAGTATTGAAAGTATATATATGGATAACGGAAAAGTTATTGTTAAACTTCCTCACAATCTAAAAATTCAGAGAATTCAAAGAAGAAAACACGCAAGGGTTTCAGTTTCTTTAACAGGAAAACTTGGAATACTTAAGCAGTACGATAATGATCTTGAAAAGCTCCACTGGATAGATGTTGATATTTTAAATATAAGTGCTGGTGGAGCTTATCTATGTATAAGGAATGAGCATGTAAAAGATTTAAAGGATCAAAAAGTTAAAGAGCTTTCTTTAAAGTTTAAACTGGAAAATGTCACTATCACAACAAAGATACAGATTGTTAGAGAGAAAAAACAGGAAGAGTACACCTGCTTTGGAGTTAAGTTTGTGGATTTATCATCAAGATATGAAGAGATTATTCATGATTATGTAAGAAAAAAACAGATTGAGCTTAGAAAGCTTACAGAATAGTTTCACCAGTATATAATTTCAAATGTTATTGGAAGCTCAACAACAAGGTTATCCCTAGGAGGTTTTTTCCCCTCTTTTCTTGCAAAAAGGGGAACGTATTTTTTTATAAGTTTTACTGCCCCTTTATCAAGGATGCTGTATCCACTGCTGACCATTACTTTTATACTACTTTCATCTACAGAACCATCTTTTCTTATAGTAAATCTAACAGTTAAACTCCCTTCAAGTCTAAGACGCTTTGCCATAGGAGGATAGAGGTCTTTCCTCCTTGCAAGGTTATTAAGATATCTTTCTAACTCTTTTATATATTTCCATATATCTTCTTCAGATAGTTTTTTCTTTTCTGCCTTTGGTTTTTCACCTGTTTGAAAAATATTTTCCTTTCCCTTTAATCCTGCTAAGGAAAAGGAGTTCTGTATTTTAGGTTTATTTTCTTTTTCTTCAGTGGTTTTGTTATTAACAACTTCTTCTTTGATTAATCTTTCCATTTTTAACTCTTTGATTTCCTCTTCTTTTTTTACCAATTTTTCAGGTTTTTGGACTTTTTTTACAGGAATAACCTTTTTTTGAATAACTTTTTTCTTTTTGACTTTCTTTATCTTTTTTTTAACAACTTTTACTTTTTTTGTCCTTTTCTTAACTACTTTTTTCTTTTGCTTTTTAAGATTTGTTTTTTTCTTTACAACCTTCTTTTTAACAGGATTTTGTATTTTTTTCTGTTTTATTACTTTTTTTTCTCCTTTTGGGATTTTTCTTTTCTGAACAGTTTCTTTTTTAGGAGAAGGTTTTTCTATTAAGGAGATGTAAATAGGTTTTTCTTCCTTTTTTGGTTTTTTTATATCTTTTAGCATATAAAAAGATGCAAACAAGGAAGCATGTGCAAATAAAGATATAATTAAACCTATAAATATAAGTCCTATATCTTCATAAAATCTTTTCAAGATTTTTCTTGAACCTTATCAGTTTCTATCAGATACTTTTCAATACCTAATTTTCTGCATTTATCAACGACAAAGACTATATTTTCAAAAGGTGTATCCTTATCAGCCCTCAGTATAACAACTGTGTCTTTTTTCTTTAACTCTTCCAGCTGTTTTTCAATCTGATTTTTCAGGATTTTATTTCCGTTAATGTATATAGTTCCATCTTTTTTTATAGAAATTTCTATCTTACTTTCTTTTATCTCTTTTGCTTCAGATGTTTCTGCTTTTGGAAGGTTTAATGGTATTTTTCCTTCAACAATAAATGTTGCAGTTGCCATGAATATAATGAGAATAACAAGAACAATATCAACAAAAGGAGTCATATTTATTTCAGATATCTCTTTTTCGTTATCATCAATAAGCTTCTTCATTCTTCTATCTCTGGAGAGAGATTTTTCTTTTCTTCGTATAAAAGAAGTATCTTTTTTATCTTTCTAACAAAGAAGTTATAAGCAATAACACAGGGTATAGCAACAAAAAGTCCAAGCGCTGTTGCAACAAGAGCTTCAGAAATTCCTTCCATAACAACTCTTATTCCAAATTCATTGGATACTCCAAGGTCATGAAAGGCTTTCATCACTCCAAGAACAGTTCCAAAAAGACCTATAAAAGGAGCATTGTTTCCAAATGTTGCAAGAATACCTAATCTTTTTTCTAACTGAAGTTTTAGCTCTACTGGGGAATAATCAAGCATTTTCCTTTCAAGAGAAGATATAGATATTAACCTTTCAATAATAACTGCTACAGCTACAACGCTCATAAAAAGGAGAAGAATTAAAACAGGTTCTTCTCCTATAAGAGCCATCTTTAAAAGAAGCTCAGTTAATCCCATTTACTCTCCTTTTTGTATTAGATAACTTACATCTTCTACTATATCATCAACAGGAAGATACATACTTTTAAATTCTTCTACAATATTTCCTTTTTGGTCAATGATAGTTAGTTTTGCTGTATGATCTATCATTTTGTGCTTCATTTTATGACCACCGTGCTCCATTTCCATAATTCCTCTGTCTTTAACATATACGTTATAGTCTTTCCACACCTTTTCAAGAGCTTCTTTTTTTCCTGTTAAAAATATCCAGTTATTAAATCCTCTTTTTTCTTTATATTCTTTTAATCTCTCAACTGTATCGTCTTTAGGGTCTACTGTTATAAATATAATTTTGTACTTATCTTTAAATCCTTTTTTATTTAACTGGGTCTCTACCTGTTTTAAAAAAGCAGTTATGGTAGGGCAAACATGAGGACATTGTGTATAACCGTATGTTATAAGAAGAACTTTTCCTTTATAATTTTCTAATGAAAAAGGTTTTCCTTCGTCTGTTATAAGATTTTTTATCTCTGGAGCTTTTTTAGGGAAACCTTTTGTTGAACCTTGTAGTGTGTAACCGTTTGCTAAAAAAGAAATAAAAAGAATAAAAAAGGCAGTTAATTTAAAAATTCCTCTCATAGGCAACCTCCTTGTTGTTAAATTAACGTTAAATTAATACAAAATTTAAAAAATATCAAATTTAAAAGATTATGAGAACTATAAAAACTCACAAGTACATGGCTAATAATGAATTATTACTGTAAAAAAATTTGACACTTTTTCCTTTTACAGTTATCCTAAAGAAGAATAAAAATACAACAAAAGAATTTTTATATATGTGGTGGAGGGTTAAAATATGTTTTCTAAAAAGATAGTTCCTTTAGTTGCAGCTATTTCCGCATTTTCTATACTTGGACTAAATTGTGGTGGAGGTGGTGGTTCTAGCGAAGAAGGTTCAAGCAATCCTACTAATCCACCAATAGCACCTGAAAGTTTATCAGTGGTTTCAGGTTTTATCCATATAGGAGATGATCCCAATAACTATCCAATTAATGTACTATCCTCTGTTGTAGAAATTATATCACTAGATAAAAATGGGAATGAGATTGATAGAAAATCCATAACTACAAAAAATGGAAGGTTTTCTATTAATGTTAGGATGAACAACAATGGAGGTTCTATTGTTGTAAAAATTTCAACAGATGGTTACACCCCTGGAACTAAAACTCTTACTTATAGTTCTCCTGAAGATTTTAATAATCTTGTTATAGCAGTTAGGATTGATCCTGTTACTAAAAAGATCATCTCTATAAATGAAATTTCTGTAGCAGATAACAAGGAAAAAGTTGTAAAGGTTAATTTCTACAAAGATTCAAAAGGGAATATCTACACATCAGATAAAATATCTAAAAAATCAACAGATAAACTAGAACTTTCTTTGGCTGTTCCTATTAAAAAACTTCAAACTAATACAGATAAACTTCTTATTGAGTATAAAAGCTATAAACCTAGTAATCCTGATGAGTATCAGAACTTTCCAGGAGAATACACAGACAATGGTGAACAACTTGTATCTGTTGGATTTTTCACCTTAGATATTAAAGATCCGAAAACAGGAAAAAATCCTTTTGTTCAAAATGTTTCTCCACAGCTTGCTAAAAGTCAGGGAGAGTATTACAGGCTTCTTAGTTTTGTTGACTGTAACCAGCTTTTAAAGATAAAAAATTCTCTAGGTTCATTAGATGAAAATCCTGATAAAAACGGAATACAACTTACCTTTTACGCCTTTGATTTTGATAAAGGAGCTTGGGTAGAGGCTGGAGAAGGAACTTTTGTGTCTTCTCCTAATGTTCAGTATGAAAAGTTTGGAGAAGATCAAAATACAATTGATACAGAGTGGGATTACATTATATTTAATGGCTGTATAAATGCTCCTGAATGTAACGCTGCAAACGTTAATACTCCTGCTTGTAAAGATGTTAATGGAGATCATATAGTTGAGGATGTTTCCTGTGAAGGAAACAGTATAATTCTAAATGAGGATGATATATGTACTACAATAAACCCTGTATATGTTGTTGTTAGCGTTACAAACCCTGAATTAGAATGGAAGAACCTTGATTATATAAAACCTTCTACTAACAAAATTAAATTTACAGTTATAGTAAAAGACGATGAAAACAAACCTGTAGCTTTACCTGTATCCCTTATACCTGATAATGACTGTATAGAGTATACATCAGGATACACATCTGAAAATCAGGGACAAGCAAGATTGGAAACATTAAGATACTGTGATAACACTCTTGCACATATAGAGTATATAAATCCATACACAGGAGATATTGGACAAACTCCTTCTAGAATTATTCAAGATAACGATGTAATTACAATTTCCCTTGTAAATCCTCTAAAATGCAAACTTTACGGAACAGTACTTGATGAGGCTAATAATCCTAAAAGAAATATCCCTGTTGATATATTCACTGAAACTACCAACTTTTTCAGAGGTTTATTTACAGACAATGAAGGAAAGTTTGAAACAAATGTTCCATGCAATATTCCTCTATCTATAGCTATTTCTTATGACTATCAGAATTTAAAACATGCAAATGTAGATGGTGAAGTTAACTTTAATGAAGACAATGATAACGGAAGAGAGGCTTACTTAAAGAACATAGTAGAAACAAATAAGCCACCTGAAGGATACGTTTATCTATCAACGTATGCAACCAAAAGAGGTTCTA
>JALWKR010000086.1 GCA_027081375.1 Persephonella sp. | reverse complement strand
ACAGTATAGTAGAAAAAAGGGATGAAATTAGACAAAAACAAACTAACAATAAGAAAAGTATAAAGAATTATCCATTTTTTCGAAATTTTTCTCATAATCTTGATTATAAAATAAAAAAGCCCCCAAAAGGGGGCTTTTTAAAAGTTTCAGGAAATATAGGGATGGCTTTTTAGAAGCCCATATCTCCCATTCCTTCCATTCCTGCTGCTGGATTTTTCTCTTCTTTTTCAGGTATTTCAGCAACAAGTGCTTCAGCTGTGAGCATTGTTCCAGCTACAGATGCAGCATTTTGTATAGCTGTTCTTACAACTTTAGTTGGGTCTATAATACCAGCTTCAATCATATCTACATATTCACCTGTAGCAGCGTTGAAACCGTAGTTTACATTATCATTTGCTTTTACTTTTTCTATTACTACAGAACCTTCAAATCCTGCGTTGTTGGCAATTTGTTTTAATGGAACTTGAGCAGCTTTTCTGATGATATCAATTCCCCATTGTTTGTCTGGGTTTTCATCTTTAAGTTCGCAGAGTGCTTTCGCAGCTCTGAGAAGTGCCACTCCACCACCAGGAACAATTCCCTCTTCAACAGCAGCTTTTGTAGCATGAACAGCGTCATCAACTCTGTCTTTTTTCTCTTTAAGCTCAGCTTCTGTAGCAGCTCCAACTTTTATGATAGCTACTCCACCAGCAAGTTTAGCAAGTCTTTCTTGGAGTTTTTCTTTATCGTACTCAGAAGTTGTTGTTTCTATTTGCTTTTTAATCTGTTCAATTCTAGCTTTTATGTCTTCAGGATTTCCTTTTCCACCTATGATAGTTGTGTTATCTTTATCTACAACTACTTTGTCTGCTTGACCAAGCATATCAAGGTCTACATTTTCAAGTTTAATTCCAAGGTCTTCTGTAATAGCTTGACCACCTGTTAAGATAGCAATGTCTTGAAGCATTGCTTTTCTTCTTTCTCCAAATCCAGGAGCTTTAACAGCTACTACTTTGAGAACACCTTTTAGGTTGTTAACTACTAATGTAGCAAGTGCTTCTCCCTCAACATCTTCAGCAATGATAAGAAGTGGTCTATTTGTTTGTACAACTTTTTCAAGAACTGGGAGAAGTTCTCTAATATTATTTATTTTCTTTTCGTATATGAGAATGTATGGATTTTCTAATACAGCTTCCATTTTTTCTGGGTTTGTTACAAAGTATGGTGATAGGTATCCTCTGTCAAACTGCATACCTTCAACAACTTCAAGAGTTGTTTCAGAAGTTTTAGATTCTTCTACTGTGATAACACCATCTTTTCCAACTTTTTCCATTGCGTCAGCAATAATTTTTCCAATTTCAGGATCGTTGTTAGCTGAGATTGTAGCAACTTGCTCTATTTCTTTTCTTCCACTAACTTCTTTAGAGAGTTTTTTAAGCTCTTCTACAATTACTTTTACAGCTTCATCAATTCCTCTTTTTACATATACAGGATTTGCTCCTGAAGCTATTGCCTTAAGACCTTCTGTGTAAATAGCCTGTGTTAAGATTGTAGCAGTTGTTGTACCATCACCTGCTACATCAGCAGTTTTTGAAGCAACTTCTTTAACAAGTTGAGCTGCCATATTTTCTAATGGGTCTGGAAGTTCTATTTCTTTAGCAACAGATACACCGTCTTTTGTTACATTAGGGCTTCCCCATTTTTTCTCAAGGATAACTTCTCTTCCTCTAGGACCAAGAGTAACTTTTACAGCATTTGCTAATTTATCTACACCTGCTTTAAGTTTTGCTCTTGCCTCCTCTCCGTAAATTATCATTTTTCCTGCCATCTATGTCACCTCCTTATTATTTTTTTATTTAGCTGATAATAGCAAGAATATCTTCTTCTCTTAAGATAATCACATCTTCACCATCTAAAACAAACTCATTTCCAGCATATTTGCTGTAAACAACTTTATCCCCAACTTTTACTTTTAATGGAACAATTTGTCCATTTTCTAAAAGTCTACCTTCTCCAACAGCAATCACTTCACCTTCTGAAGGCTTTTCTTTAGCTGTATCTGGAATAATAATTCCTGATGGAGTTTTTTCTTCCTTTTCTTCTACAGGTTTTACTACTACTCTGTCATAGAGTGGTTTGATTGCCATCCTCTATACCTCCTTATATCTTTTATATTCTATAAACATTATATAGCTGCTTTTGAAAAAATGCAATAGTTTTACATATAAAATATGCTTGCGTTAGACTAAGATTTATAAATGTTATAGCTTGCAAATAGCTTATAAGAAAGGAGATAAAATGAAAGGGAAAATAGTCCTTTTAGGAACTTCTTCAGCTGTTCCAACGAAAGAAAGAAATAACAGCAGCGTGTATTTGAAGTATAAAGGAGAAGCTTTTTTGTTTGACTGTGGAGAAGGAACACAGAGGCAGATAATAACAGCAGATTTAAATATGTACCGTATCAATCACATTTTTATATCCCATCTCCACAGTGACCATGTTTTAGGACTTCCAGGGCTTATACAAACAATAGATTTTTTAGGAGAGAAAGAAAAACTCTACGTTCATGGGGTAAAGGGAACAAAAGAAAAAGGAGAATGTTTGTTAAAAGGCTCTATTTACGAATCTGAAATGGAAACAGTTTTTTTAGAGTATGAGAATAGTAATGAACCTTTTGTTTTGGTAGACAAGGAAGAATATCAGGTGAAAGGTATATCTCTAAATCATGTGGTAGATTGCTTCGGATACTCTTTTGAAGAAAAGCCAAAAGTAGTTTTTGATAAGGAAAAGATTAAAAAGTTAAATTTGACAGATAAGGATTTTATAAATCTAAAAAATAAAGGATTTACAGAAAAAGAAGGAAAAGTTATAAAGCTAGAAGAGATATCAACAGAGAAAAAAGGTTTTAAATTTACCTACATACCTGATACTTACAGAACAGAGAATATTAAAAAACTTGCAAAAAATAGTGATGTTCTTGTAATAGAATGCACATACTTAGATGAAGAAGATAAAGCTAAAAAGTATAAGCATCTTACTCTAGAGTATATACTTGAGATATATCCTCTGTTAGACTGTAAAAAAATAATTTTGACTCATTTTAGTAGAAGATATAAAAACCTAAATGAGTTTAGAAGAAAAATAGAAGAGAAAGGGTATAAAAATATTCTATTAGGAAAAGATTTTCTAACTATAGAGTTTTAGGGAGCTCTCAAAGGAGCCCCTATTACATTCCAATAATATTGTATCCAGCATCTACATATAATATTTCGCCTGTAACTCCTGAACCAAGGTCTGAACATAAGAACAATGCAGCATTTCCTACTTCATCTATAGTAACAGTTCTTCTTAAAGGAGCTCTTTCTGCTGCTATCTTTTGAATTTCTGAAAACTGTGAAATACCTGAAGCTGCAAGGGTTTTTATTGGTCCTGCAGATATTGCGTTTACTCTAATATTTTTTAAAACTCCTAAATCTCTTGCTAAATACTTTACAGATGCTTCAAGGGCAGCTTTTGCAACACCCATAACATTGTAATTATAAACTACTTTTTCAGCTCCATAGTAGGTTAAAGTAAGGAGGTTCCCTCCTTCAGGTATAATAGGCATAAACTCTCTTGCTATAGCTGTAAAAGAGTAAACACTTATATTCATAGCTTCTAAAAATGAATTTCTATCCACTTTATAGTAATAATCTTTTAGATACTCTTTGTTTGCATAAGCTATTGAGTGAACAATAATATCAACAGTTCCCCACTTTTCTTTTACTTCATTAACAAGATTTTTGATATCTTCATCAGAGGAAACATCACACTTTACAACTAAATCTGAACCAAACTCTTCAGCTATTGGGATAACTCTCTTTGCAATCTTTTCATTTAAATAGTTAAAACCAAGCTGTGCTCCTTCTCTGTGAAAAGCCTTTGCTATTCCATATGCTATGCTCTTGTTATTTGCAACACCAAGAATAAGAGCTTTTTTTCCTTCTAATAAGCCCATTAAAACCTCCTTTTAACTGTTCATTGTGGCTTTTTCATTTTCATTGTATATAGCTTCCCAACCTGCAGGAGTTTTAAACACTCTTATGCATTTTATTTTTCTCTGCTCATCCAGTTCAAACCAGTGTCTAGCTCCGGCAGGAACAACTATTAAGTCTCCAGGACCTACGTGAACCTCTGCTATTCTTCCTTCTATCTTTATTGGAAAAATTCCACTTCCATCTACTACAAATCTAACTTCGTCATCAATATGATGATGTTCTCTTTTAAACTTCTCCATTAAGGCATCAAGATTTGGTGTTTTTTCAGATAAAACAACAATATCTTCAGTTACATATCCTTTTTCTTTTTTTAATTTTTCAAGTTCTTCTTTGTAAGCATCAATAATTGCCTTTTGCTGTTCTTCTGTTAATTCATAATTTTCTCTAAGTTCTTTAGGTAGTCTATCAACTCCCCATCTTTCGTAAGTAACACCGTGCTTAGCTAAAAACTCCTTTACCTGGTCAGCTCCTTCTATAACTTCTCCAGTATCTCTAAAAACTATTTTTGGCATATTATCACCTCCTTAAAGGTCTGATTTAATTATATATCCATCTTAATAAGTCTTCTAACTTTATATATTTCATTTAGTTTTATATCAGCTTCTATCAATCCTTCATCTTCATCTATAAAAGCAAGGGTTTCTCCCCATGGAGAGTATATTCCTGAGCTTCCTGCGTATTCAATATCTCCTATTTTTCCTGTGGTATTACTAGAAATTAAAAAACATTGATTTTCGATAGCTCTTGCCTTGGACAATACTTCAAAATGCATTTTTCTAGGTTTACCCCATTGTGCAGGGACAAGGATTATCTCAACACCTTTTTTTCTCAACGTGTAAGAAATATTAGGGAATCTAAGTTCAAAACAAATCATTATCCCAAGGTTTCCTACAGAGGTTTCAACTACATCAAAACTTTTTCCAGATTTAAAAAATTTATCCTCTCCTGTTGGTTTAAAAAGTTTAACTTTAGCCTGCTTATAAATTATTTCTCCTTTATCTATTATAAAGGCCTTATTGTAAATATTTCCTCTTGATTTTTCAGGTAAAGTTCCTGAAATAACAAGATTTTTTTCTTTGGATAGGTTTTTTAGTTTTTTATATATCTCAGGAGTTTTTTTTACATGTTTCTCAAGATTTTCGTTATCAAATCCTGAAGAAAACATTTCAGGAAGTAAGAGAAGACTGTTTTTTTCTACATTATTAATAAACGAGAAGATTTTTTGAATATTATTTTCTACATTTCCAAGTTCAAGATTTGCTTGTAGAGAATAAACCTTCATCTAGTCTCCTGTTAATATTTTTTGATAGATTTTAGCATATCCAAGGATATATTATAGAAAAGTTAGAAAATACTAACTAAGAGGTGAAATAATGAGGATACTAAAAGCCTTTCTTATTTTTATATTTCTTTTTACTGCAGCCTGCGAAAATATGTATGCAAAGGTGTACAAAAAAGATGAAATAGGAAAAATAAACTGTTTTAAAGTGGAAGGAAATGATATGTTTTTCAATGCTCATGTAATAAAAGTTCTTCAAAAAAACAACATAAATGTTTCGGAAAATTGTCCTTATACACTAAAAACCTACTTTCTTGAGCTATCTAAATGCAACTCTCCAACAGGAAAATCAGTTGGAGCTGATTTTGATGGATATTTTAGATTTACAGTTTTTAAAGATAATGATTTAATCTATAGATGTCAGGCTGATTATAAAGGTAAGTTTGGAAATTACCTTATAGATAATCTTGTAAAAAGAATGAAAAAAGATTTAAAGATAAAATGAAAAAACATTTAAAAATTCATCTTACAGGAGCAGTTCAGGGAGTAGGATTTAGACCTTTTGTTTATAATCTTGCAAAGAGATATAACCTTCACGGCTATGTAATAAATGACACATATGGAGTTATAATAGAAATAGA
>JALWKR010000085.1 GCA_027081375.1 Persephonella sp. | reverse complement strand
AAATAAGTTTTTTCAATAGTTAATCTTATCTAAGTCCTTTTATACAGAGACAAACACTGTAATAACTAACTTAAAGATTTTAACCCTTACTGAACAAGTTAATAAAACGCTGTTAACTTATAACAGTTATTAAATGATTTTAGAGATATTACATTTCGAATCTTATTTTTAAACTTCTATAGAATATAACTGTGTTTACTGGAATGTTATAATATTCTGTCAAATCTAACAGGAGGATTTTAAATTTTGGGTTATTGTAAGTGGGAAGGGATTATTAAAGCATATAAAGAGTATCTACCTGTAACAGATAAAACTCCTATAGTTTCTCTTTATGAAGGAAATACACCTTTAATAGATGCTCCAAACTTATCAAAAAAGATAGCTCCAGATAAAGATTTAAAGATATATCTTAAATATGAGGGGCTTAACCCTACAGGTTCCTTTAAAGACCGTGGTATGACTATGGCAATCTCTAAAGCAAAAGAGGCTGGAAAAACAGCTGTTATATGTGCATCAACAGGAAATACTTCTGCATCTGCAGCTGCTTACGCTGCAAGAGCTGGAATGGATGCCTATGTTATTCTTCCTAAAGGAGCTGTTGCTTTAGGAAAGCTTTCTCAAGCTATGGTTTATGGAGCAAAAATAATAGCTTTAATGGGAAATTTTGATGATGCTCTTGCTATAGTTAGGGAGATTGGAGAAAAGTTTCCTGTGGAAGTTGTTAACTCTGTTAATCCATACAGGATAGAAGGACAAAAAACAGCAGCCTTTGAGATAGTTGATCATTTAGGGGATGCACCTGACTTTCATTTTATCCCTGTTGGAAATGCAGGAAATATAACAGCGTACTGGAAAGGCTATAAAGAGTATTATGAGAAAGGAAAGTCAAAAAAACTTCCTAGAATGATAGGATGGCAGGCAGAAGGAGCAGCTCCAATAGTAAAGGGCTTTCCTATAAAAAATCCCCAAACAATAGCTACAGCAATAAAAATAGGAAACCCTTACAGCTGGCAACCAGCACTTCAAGCAGCTAAAGAAAGTAATGGTTTTATAGATGCTGTGTCAGATGAAGAGATACTAGAAGCATATAGACTTGTAGCATCTACAGAGGGGGTCTTCTGTGAGCCAGCATCAGCAGCATCAATAGCAGGGGTAATAAAAGCATACAGAAAAGGTGTTTTTAAAGGTGGAGAAACAGTTGTATGTACTTTAACAGGAAACGGTCTAAAAGATCCAGATACAGTAATCAAAGCAAGTGATAAACCTATTGAAATGCCTCCAGATTTAAACAAAATAGCAAGATACCTTGGCTTATAAAAAAACAGATATAAATTGTTAAGTCTAGAAATTCCTTTTTGAAAGGAGAGAAAATGGAAAAAATAGCAGTATTATCTGCTTCTCTATTTTTAATAGGAGGTATAAGCTGGTTTTTCTTTGGAAAAAAAGAGAGAAAAACCTCTTCTAATATAGAAACTTCGGAAAGCACGGAAAAAATTGAGTTAAATGTTTCAGGTATGCACTGTGCTGGTTGTGCTGCTGGTATAGAAGGAACTTTAAAGGGTTTAGATGGGATTGTTTCAGCTTCAGTAAACTTTGCAACATCTAAGGCAAATGTAGAATTTAATCCTTCAAAGATATCAAAGGAAGAGATAATAAATCAAATAAAAGAACTAGGTTATGATGCTTCATTAGATATTGAAAGTATAGAAAAAAAAAGATAGAAAGGGAGCTTAAACTAAAGAAAAATGTTACTTTAGCTTTTGTTTTAACAGCAATTATTTTTATCCTTCCTTTATTAAATTTTCCTGCTCTAGAAAAACCAATTTTTAACAGTTCATTTATAAACATAAAAAATCTGACTATTCTTTTTTTAAGTGGAACAGTTTTATTTTTTGCAGGTAGAGAATTTTTTTCCTCTGCTATAAATGGTTTAAAAAATCGTATAGCAGATATGAATCTTCTAGTTGCTATAGGTGCTTCATCTGCTTTTTTCTATTCTCTTCTTGTTATGTTATTTCCGCAAATTTTTCCTGAAAAGATGAGGTATCTGTATTTTGATGGTGCATCAGCTTTAGTTTCTTTTATTCTTTTAGGAAGATACTTAGAGCAAAAGACTAAAAACAAAGTTTCTGCTTTTATGAAGCAACTGTTATCTCTAAAACCTGTAAAAGCAAGAATAAAAGTTGATGGAAAAGAAATAGAAATTCCTGCTGAAAATATCGTTGTTGGAGATTTAGTAGTTGTAAAACCTGGAGAAAAAATACCTACTGATGGAGTAATAACAAAAGGACAAACAGAAGTTGATCAATCTATGCTTACTGGTGAAGCAAATCCTGTTTTTAAAAAGGAAGGAGACAAAGTTCTTGGAGGAAGTATCAATAAATCAGGCTTAATAGAAATAAAAGCTTTAAAAAGTGGTAAAGAATCAACCTTTTATCAGATAATTAAACTTATTCTAGAAGCACAAAGTAAAAAAACCCCTGTAGGAAAACTTGCAGATAAAGTAGTTTCTATATTTGTTCCTGTAATTCTTATTATCTCTATACTTGTTTTTGATATATGGTATCTAATTGCTGATAATTTTCAGTACGGATTTTTATCTGCTGTTTCTGTGCTAATTATAGCTTGTCCCTGTGCTTTAGGTCTTGCTATACCAATTGCTATTGTAGCAACAGTAGGAAGGGGAGCAAAAGAAAAAGTTCTAATAAAAGATCCAGATGTTATTGAAAATATAAAGGATATTAAAGTTGCTGTTTTTGATAAAACAGGTACTATTACAGAAGGAAAGCCATCTGTAATTGACAAAAAGATTTTTAATGAAGAACTACTAGATTTTGCTATCCCTGTTCTATCATCAAGCTTACATCCATTAGCAGAAGCAGTAAAAGATTATCTTAATAAAGATATATTTGGAGATGTTAAAGATATAAAACAAATTCCAGGAAAAGGTATTAAAGGTTTTGTAGAAGGAAAGGAAGTTATTATAGGAAACAGTTCCTTTTTAAAAGAAAACGGGATTTCTGTAGAGATGGAGAGATTAGAAAAAACCTCTGTTTATATTGCAGTAGATGGTAAACTTATAGCTGTTTTTTATTTAGAAGATAAAAAAAAGAAAGAAGCTAAAGAAGTTATAAAAAAGCTGAAAGAAAGAGGAATAAAAACAGTTTTACTTACAGGAGATATAAAGGAAAATGCTGAAAAAGTAGGTAAACAGCTTGGATTTGATGAGATTATAGGAGAACTTTTACCTTCTGATAAATACATTATTATTGAAAAATATCAAAAAGATGGAAATAAAGTTTTGTTTGTAGGAGATGGTATTAATGATGCTCCTGCTATGAAAAAGTCTGATGTAGGAATAGCTGTGTGGAAAGCTTCAGATTTAGCAAAGGAAACAGGGGATATTATCCTTTTAAAAAATGATTTAAATCTTGTTTTAAAAAGTTTAAAGCTCTCGCAAGAATCTCATAAAATAATTAAACAAAATCTCTTCTGGGCTATATTCTATAACTCTTTAGGTATTCCAATAGCAGCTGGAGTTTTGTACCCATTTTTTGGAATTCTGCTAAATCCTGTTATTGCTGGAATAGCAATGTCTTTTAGCTCTGTATCTGTTGTTTTAAACGCTTTGAGACTTTATAAAAAGGATTTTAACTGATATTGATAATATCAAAATTGAGAATATATATGCTAATGTTATAAATTAAATTAAAAACTTTAAAAAGCAGGAGAAAATAAATGAAAAAGTATTTTATAAGAACCTTTGGCTGTCAGATGAATGTTAATGATAGTCAAAAAATGGCTGGGATACTGAAAAGTTTAGGTTATGAACCTGCAAGAGATTGGAGAGAAGCAGATGTTATCCTTGTTAACACCTGTTCAGTGAGAGAAAAACCAGATCAGAAGGTTTTATCAGCTTTAGGAGAGTATAAAAAAATAAAAAAGGAAAATCCTGATGCTATTATTGGAGTTTGTGGCTGTTTAGCTCAAAGGGCAGGTTATGAAATACTTCAAAAAGCACCTTTTATAGATATGGTTTTTGGAACAACAAATATACACCACCTTCCACAACTTTTAGAGGAAGCACAAAAAGGAAATAAAGCAGTTGAAATAATAGAAGAGATAGATGAAAACGAAGCAGAGTTAGATAAGTATCCAACAGTAAGAGAAAACAAATATACAGCTTATGTTACAGTTATTAGAGGGTGTGATAAAAAGTGCACATACTGTATTGTTCCAACAACTAGGGGTAGAGAAAGAAGCAGAAGACTTGGAGATATCATAAGAGAAGTTCAGTGGCTTGTAGAAGATGGAGTAAAAGAAATACATCTTATAGGTCAAAACGTTACAGCTTATGGTAAAGATTTTGGTGATGTTAAGTTCTGGGAGCTTTTATATGCTGTTGCAAATGTAGAGGGAGTTGAAAGAATAAGATTTACAACAGGACACCCTAGAGATTTAGATGAAGACACTATAAAAGCTATGGCAGATATACCACAGGTGTGTGAATATCTCCATCTTCCAATTCAGGCAGGTTCAGACAGAATATTAGAAGCTATGGATAGAGGTTATACTCAAAAAGAGTATCTTAGAAAAATAGAACTTTTAAAGAAATATATTCCAGATATTGCTTTATCTACAGATATTATTGTTGGCTTTCCAGGAGAAACTTATGAAGATTATTTAGAAACAGTTAAGGTAGTAAAAGAAGTAGAGTACGACCAGATTTTTGCATTTAAATACTCTCCAAGACCAGGAACCCCTGCTGCTGATATGAAGTTAACAGAAGATTATCAAAAAGCAGGTCAGTGGCTTAGCGACCTAATAAATATCCAAAAAGAAATAGCTTTTAAAAAGAATTTAGCTTACGAAGGTAAAAATGTTGAAGTACTTGTGGAAGAAGAAAAAGATGGAAAGCTTGTGGGAAGAACAAGAACAAATAAGCTTGTCCATTTAGAAGGAGAGCATAACTTATTAGGTAGTATAGTAAATGTGAAAATAACAAAGGCTAATAGATTTTCTTTAGAAGGAGAAGCTATTAAAGAAACTGTTTAATGAGGAGGCAGGTTATGATTGAAATGCATGTTCAAGGAATTACATTAGATCCAGTTACTAACATGCCTATTGTTATCCTAAAAGGAAAGGACTCTAATCAGGTACTTCCAATATGGATAGGGGTTTTTGAAGCAAACGCTATAGCTATGCAACTTGAAGGAGTTAGTAGACCTAGACCTATGACCCATGATTTGATAACAAATCTGATAAGAGAGCTTTCAGGAAGAGTAGAGTATATTCATATCCATGATCTTAAAGATAATACCTACTATGCTGAAATATCTATAATGAAAGATGGAGAGGTTTTAAAAATTGATTCTAGACCAAGTGATGCAATTAATATTGCATTAAGGACAGGAGCTCCAATTTTTGTATCTCCTAAAGTTTTAGAAGATTTTAAAGTAGAAGACAATATAGATATGGAGGAGGATGAAATTAAAGAATGGCTTGAATCTATAAGGCCTGAAGATTTTGGAAAGACCATTTAAAAGGGCTACTTTCTAGTAGCTCTTTTAAAACTTTAAAACTATAGCTCCCCAGGTTAAACCACCACCAAAAGCTGTTAAGAGGAGATAATCTCCTTTTTTAAATTTACCTTCTTTCCACGCTTCATACATTGCTATTGGTATAGAAGCAGCACTTGTGTTTCCATATTTATGTATATTGCTAAACACCTTCTCTTCAGGTAATTCAAGTCTTTCAGCAAGAGCTTTTATTATTCTTATATTTGCCTGATGAGGAATAACAAGTTTTATATCCTCTAGTGTTAAGCCAGCTTTTTCAAGAGCTTTTTTTGAAGCTGTTTCCATAGATTTAATAGCTAGTTTAAATGTTTCTCTTCCTCTCATTTTAAGTTTTTCACCAACTGGGCAGTATAAGGAACCCCAGTGAGAGCCATCAGATTTCATCTTTGCTGCTAGAATATCACTTTCTCCGTCTGATGC
>JALWKR010000084.1 GCA_027081375.1 Persephonella sp. | reverse complement strand
TACCATTTGTAAAATGTTGTTCTGGATATTCCATAGTATCTGCAGGTCTTGGATATGTTTCTGGTTTTTTGATAGTGCTGTATCCATTTTAGTCTTAATTTTACTTCTCTGGACAGTTTTATTGGTTTTATTTTGCTTGAGATTTTCTTTGGAAATAACGAAAATAAATATGTATTTGTTCCGATTGTTCCTTTCATGACACCTACCTCCTTTTTTTATTCCTTTCGGTAGGTGTCCACCTTCTTTCTGAACTTATACACAAATTTTTGTCTTAACTACTGTGAAAAAATCTTAACCTTTATTGATTTATAATAAACATCAAAAATGTAAAGGAGGATTAAGATTGGAAAAGGTAGCAGTTGTTACATTAGAAGATAACGGACATTTTGTAGGAGAAGTAAATGGAAATAAATGTGATCTAACAGCTACAGGAATGAGAGCTGTTGATCTGATGCTTGTTTCTATTGGTTACTGTTTTGGATTAACAGTTGAGGCTTATGTAAATCATAAAGGTTATCAAATCAAAAATCTAAAGATAAATGTTGTAGGAAGAAAGCATGAAAAAGAAAACAGATATGAATATATAAGAATAGAGGTTTCCTTTGAGTCAGACCTTACTCCTGAGCAGATAGAAAGGGTCTTAACAATTGGAAAGAGAGGATGTACTGTTAGTAATACAATGTTAAAAGCACCAGAAATAGAGACTGTTTTTATAGATTAAAAAGAGGTAGAAAAAAATGGATGCACAAACATTTTTTTTAGGGGTTATAGCTATATGTATGGTTATTATTACCATAGGGATGATAGGAATAGGTGTTGTTTTACTAGGAATTTTAAAAGTACTAGCTCAAATCTTATACAGAATAAATGTGGATTATCAGGCTATATCTCCAAAACTTCATAGAGTTGTGGAAAATCTTGAATTTTCTACAACTTTGCTTGGCCTTCTAAAACTTTTAAAAAGAAGAAAAAAATAGCATTTTGTATAAAGGGAGGAGGTTTCTATGAGAAGAGGTAGTATCTTAGGATTTTTAATAGGTTTTATTTCTGGGGTTATTAGTGCCTATATTTTTTACAAAAACAAAAAACAGATAATGGAAAAGTTAAATAACTTGGAAGAAAAAATAAAAAAATTAGAGCTTAGTAAAGTGGTAAGTACAAACGCCTCAGAGGTTATAACATCTTTGAAAAAAGTAACAGATAAAGTTGAAGAGGTGACAGATAAAGAAAAAGAAATATTATTAAATAAGGTGGAAGAAAAGATAAGAAAGCTAGAAGAGATCATAAGATAAAGGAGGGTTTCAAAATGAGAAAAGTAATAACGTTAGTTGCAGGTTTGGCAGTAGGAGCAATAACAGCCTATTTAGTTGCTCAAAGAAAAGAAGAGATTATGAAAAAGCTAAATGAAATTCAAAATGCCATTAAAGACCTTGAACTAAAAGATAAGGCAAGAGTTACTATGAATGAAGTTGTTTCAAAAGTTAAAAATCTTCTTCAAAAAGGAGAAGAGCTTACACTAGAAGAAAAGGAAAAAATGCTAGCAGAAATTGAAGAAAAACTTAAAAAGTTAGAGGATGCTATTAGAGGATAAAACTGAAAGTATTAAAGAGATATTCCCCTTACAGGATTTTAAAGTTAAATCCCCAGAGGGGATTTTTATATAATCTTCTAGCGTCTACTTACAGATCAATCTTAGATTATGTATTTAAAGGTTACAGTTATCATTCAGCATCTATATCTTACTTTATTTTAATGTCATTTTTTCCTCTTTTGTTTGTTCTTACTGTGGTTCTCTCTTATATTGCTGATATAAAAATGGACATAGTGACAGAAGTTTTAGACAGAATTTTTCCTTCTATTACTCAAACATTTGTTAATTTCCTTGTTTCTCTATCTAAACAAAGAACTATATTTGGAATTTTTGGATTAGTTATATCTTTTTATTTTGCTACAGGCATTTTCTCTTCAATACATACAGCTTTAGTACATATATTTGAAGGTAGAGATGTAGGGATACAAAAGACAGCTTTGGTATATATATTAGGAGTTCCTGTTTTTACCATAGCTTTAATTTTTATATATATACTTGGAGTTATATTATCTTTTTTAGTTGAAGGATTTATGCATACTTTTATCTGGAAACTTTTTTTAGAATACCTTTCAAAAATAGGTTTAGACCATATAATCTCTTTCTTCGTAGACATAACAAATATGATTCAGTTTATCACTTACTTTATAATCATTTATCTTATATATAGATATTTAACTCCTTTAAAAGTTATAAACCTGAGAGACATACTTGTTGTAACACTAATAATGTCTATAACATTGTTTTTGTTAAAATCTCTATTTAACTACTATGTTTCTTTTGCTTCAAAAACAAATCCTTTATACGGTTCTTTAAGTGGAATTTTTGCCTTTTTAGCATGGCTTTATATAAGCTTTGGGTTTATCCTGGTGGGAGCGAGAATTTTATTTTATCTAGAAAGTCTTGATATTCTTAGAAGAAAAATAAAGTATCTTCAACTTCCTGAAAAAATATTTGATTAATCAAACACTGTTTTATAAATATGATATAATAGTTATAAATAATCTTTATAAAACCTGACTAAAATCATATTTTCTTTAGTAAATATCCATATAATATAAGTCCTCTTTTAAGGGGGAGGATATAAAAAATCTCTTTTTTGAAAGACTATTCTTTTTCAATTTTAAGAGTTAGTAAATATTTACAAATAAAAATAAATAAAAAGGAGGTGAAGTAACATGGTAAAAGACAGAATTAAGGAACTAGATGTTAGATTTGAAACAGTTCCTTACAAATGCAGATGTGGACACGAAGGTAAAGAAGTTATTGTTGTTGCAAATGACACTGGTATTCTTGATGTTGAATGTCCAAAATGTAAAAGAAGAATTGTTGAGTTTAAAGTGTTAGAGAAGAAAGAACAGAGGGCTTAACCTCCCTTTCTTTCTCTCTCATTTCTTGCATATCTTCTCATATTTCTTTAATATCATTACTATAAATCTCTTTTCTGGAATATTCCCATGGAAAAAACGTGTGGTTGTAAAAGTAAGTTTAACGCCGTTTTTATGAAAAATCTTGAATGGTATATGCATAAAGTTTATGGAGATTTTAAAAGAGAGCTTTTCAATAAACTAGGAAAAGATGTACTTGAGATAGGAGCTGGAACAGGCTCAAATCTTCCTTATTATAAACCATGGACAAATTTAACTGCTGTAGAACCAAGTAAAGATATGCTTAATTTTTTCTTGAAAAAAGCACACAATTATCCTCTTAATATTTATATTAGAGAAGGTTATGCTGAGAACCTTCCATTTGAAGATGAAACTTTTGACAGCGTTGTTTCAACATTAGTTTTATGCAGTGTAAAATCTCCATATAAAGTTTTAAACGAGATTAAAAGAGTTTTAAAACCAGGGGGAACATTTATATTTATTGAGCATGTAAAATCACCAAAAGATGATTTTGTTGCAAAAACTCAGGATATTCTCCACAAAAGCTGGAAATGGCTCTTTGAAGGCTGTGATTTAAAAAGAGAAACAGGAAAATTAATTTCTTCTATATTCCCAAAATCAAAAATAAAACTGGTGAAATTTAACAGTCCCTTTATACCAGTAAACTATCATATAATCGGATATGCAGAAAAAGATTGAAAGACTTTACAAAGATGTAGAGTTTATAACATCTATAAGACCTTTTAGGAACTATTTAAATACTGAATCTTTAGAAAAAACAGCCTCCTATATAGAAAATATCTTTAAAGAAAACTGTGAAGAAGTAGAAATTCAAACCTTTGAAGCTGAAAATAAAACTTACAAAAATATTATCGGTTCTTTTAACACTTCTAAAAAAGAGAGAATAATAGTAGGAGCTCATTATGATGTGGCAGGAGATACTCCAGGAGCAGATGATAATGCAAGTGGAGTAGCAGGTCTTTTAGAGATCTCAAGACTGATAAAAGAAATGAAACCTTCTTTAAAATACAGGATAGATTTGGTTGCATATGCCAATGAAGAACCACCTTTCTTTGCAACAAGAAAAATGGGAAGTTATATTCATGCAAAATCTCTCCACGATAAAAAAGTTCCAGTAAAAGTTATGATATGTCTTGAGATGATTGGTTATTTTTCTGATAAGCCTAATTCTCAATCTTTTCCACTTCCATTTATGAAGCTCTTGTATCCAGATAAAGGAAATTTTATAGGAGTAGTTGGAAAATTAGGACAGGGGAGAATAACAAAGAAAATAAGAGATATAATGAGAGAAAATAGCAACATAGGTGTCTACTCTATAAATGCACCAAAAATAATTCCGGGAGTTGATTTTTCTGATCACAGAAACTACTGGCATTTTGGATACAACGCTGTAATGATTACAGATACAGCTTTCTACAGAAATCCTAACTACCATAGAAGAACAGATACCATTGATACATTAGATTTTGAAAAGATGTATCAGGTTATAAATGGAATTTTTGCTGTTTTAACAAAATTATAAAATAATAAATAAAAAAGCAAAGATGGAGAAAGAAGGTGGACGGCAAATTTTTATTTCTTCCCTTTGGATTTTGGGTTACAGTCATTGGATTAATAACAGCATATCTACTTTTTAGACTTATAAGAATATTTTTTTACAAAAAAACAGAAGGAGTTATTGTAAAGTCTGAAGTTAAAAAAGTTGAAAATCAGATAAGCTACGACGCCTATTATCCACTTGTTGAATATGAGTATCAGGTGGATGGAAAGACCTACAGATCAAATAAGATATTTCTTACAAATCTAGAATCAGACTACAACACTATAAAAAAGATAGTGGATAAGTTTCCAGTAGGAAAAAAGATAACTATTTACTATAACCCTTTTAAACCAGAAGATAGTCTTTTAAAGAGAAACTATCATACAGGAATGTTTATTCAAACCCTTGTTTTTTTTGGAATGCTTTCAGTATTTTTATACACTCTTTTTATTGATATTATGGGACAGGGAACAACTATTGATGAATTAGCAAAAATCGTAAAAGGAATACTTCACAGAGTTATATATGGAGAAGAATAATGAAAGTAAATCCTATTCTTCTTGAGGTTTTTAAAAATAGATTTTCTGCTATAGCAGAAGAGATGGGAGCAATTCTTCAAAAGACAGCATTCTCAGCAAATATAAAGGAGAGGAAAGATTTTTCCTGTGCAGTATTTGATGAAAACGGAGATATGATTGCTCAGGCAGCACATATTCCAGTTCACCTTGGTTCAATGCCTATGTCTGTAAAATCAGCAATAGAGAATGTAAAGCTAGAAGAAGGAGATATGGTTGTTTTAAACGATCCATATAAAGGAGGAACTCATCTACCAGATATAACGATTGTAGCACCTGTATTTATAGGAGAAGAAAATAAACCCTCTTTTTATGTTGCCAACAGAGCACATCACGCAGATATAGGGGGTATATCGGCAGGTTCTATGCCTTTATCAACATCTATATTTCAGGAAGGGATAAATATTCCACCTATAAAGCTAGTGAAAAGGGGAAAAGTAGATGAAGAGATACTTAATTTCATAAAAAACAATGTTAGAACTCCTGAAGAGAGAGAAGGGGATTTTAAATCCCAAATTTCAGCTAATCTAATAGGTATAAAAAGACTAAAAGAGCTTTGTGAAAACTACTCTTTAGAGACAGTGAGGTTTTATGGAAAAGAGCTTATTTCCTATGCAGAGAAATATATGAAATCTATTATAGAAAATATCCCTGATGGTATGTATGAAGCAGAAGATTTTATTGAAGATGATGGAATTGACAGTACAGACATAAAAATACATGTTTCTATAACTGTAAATGGAAATAAATGCACAGTTGATTTTTCAAAATCAGATAAACAGGTTAAGGGAGCTTTAAACGCTGTTCATGCCATTACAGCTTCTGCTGTTTACTATGTTTTTAGGGCTTTAGCAAAAGAAGATATTCCAACAAATGCAGGTTGTTTTAGACCAATAGAAGTAATAACAGAAAAAGGAACAATTGTAG
>JALWKR010000083.1 GCA_027081375.1 Persephonella sp. | reverse complement strand
TTTTCAGATAGAGCCTCTGCCTGAGCAAGTTCGTTTTCATGATGAGGGAATGTAAGGTCAAGTCCTCCACCGTGAATGTCTATTGTTTCTCCTAAATGTTTAAATATCATTGCACAGCATTCTGTATGCCATCCAGGTCTTCCCTTTCCCCAGGGGCTGTCCCATGCAGGTTCTCCAGCTTTTGAAGCTTTCCACAGTGCAAAATCAAGGGGGTCTTTTTTCTTCTCTCCAGGTTCAACTCTGGCTCCTGCTATAAGCTCGTCTATACTTCTTTTAGAGAGTTTTCCATAATCTTTAAACTTTCTAACAGAGAAATAAACATCTCCTTCAACTTCGTATGCGTAACCTTTTTCTATTAGTTTTTGAATAAAATCAATAATATCTGGTATATGGGTTGTAACTCTAGGCTCTACATCTGCAGGTTCTATTCTAAAGTTTTCTGCGTCCTGAAAATACTCTTTTATATATCTATCAGCTATTACTGTAAAAGGAAGACACTCATTTTTTGCTCTATTTATAATTTTGTCATCAACATCTGTGAAGTTTCTAACAAATTTCACATTATATCCAAGATGTCTTAAGTATCTTCTAATAACGTCAAATACAATTAAACTTCTTCCATGACCTACATGGTTTACATCATATACAGTAACTCCACAAGTGTATATCTTTACATCTGGAGGGTTTATCGGGACAAATTCTTCTTTTTTTCCAGTTAACGTGTTATATATTTTTAGGCTCATCCTCTCACCTCTAAAACAGGTTTGTTATTAGTTTAGCATATCCTAATAAGCATAGAAAATTGATTAAGGGTAAGAAAATGTACAGGGAATTAGTAGTAGCAAACAGGCAGATGTTTGTTAATCTTGATAAACATCTAAATATTAGAGATTTTTACTACCCTCATGTTGGTTTATTTAACCATCTAACAGGAAATAAAAATTTATTGGCAGTAAATATTGATGGAAAAACTTACTTTATTGATGATACCTGGGAAATATCTTTTTCTTACAAAAAAGACACACTGATAGGAGATATAACTACTGAAAATAAAAATCTACAAATTAAGTTAAAAATTACTGAAGTTGTACATAAGTATCTTCCTTTATACATAAGAAAAATAACTATTAAAAATCTTTCAGAGGAAGAAAGAAATATAAAAATTTACTTTTACCACGATTTTGCTTTAAATGAAACTCCCTTTGGAAATACAGCTTTATACCATCCTGAGCTAAATGGAATAGTTCATTATAAACTCCATACATACTTTCTCATATCTATATACCCTGATCCTTTTGAGTTTACTGTATCTAAAAAAGAATTCTCTTCTTTAGATGAAATAAAAGAAGGTAAACTACTTGGAAGGTTAATAGTTAGAGGAGATATAGACAGTGCTATTGGATATTCTATGTCATTAAAGGAGAATCAAGAAGATACATTTTACTACTATATATTAGCAGGAAATAGTTTTGATGATTTAGAAGAAAAAAATGAAAAGATTAAAAAAGATGGATTAGCGCATCTAATAGAAGAGACAGAAGTTTATTATAACGTTTGGATAAAGGAAAAAAGAGATTTAAAATACGATATACCTGAAGATATTCAAAAGCTGTATGACAAAAGCCTGTTTATCATAAATGCTCATATTGATAGAAACGGTGCAATTATAGCTTCTGCTGATAGTAGCATTTTCCAAAGGTTTAACAAAGACCACTATAGTTATTCATGGCCTAGAGATAATGCTTTTATTGTTATGGCTTTAGATGGAGCAGGTTTTGGACATATATCAAGAAAGTTTTTTGAGTTTGCATCAAGAACGATAACTAGAAAGGGATATTTTCTGCAAAAATACTCTCCTGATGGTTCTTTTGGTTCCTCGTGGCATCCTTGGAGTGATACAAACAAAAATCCTCAGCTTCCAATACAGGAGGATGAAACAGCTTTAGTTATATGGGCTTTGTACAATCATTATAAAAAAACAAAGAATATTGAGTTTATAGACAGAATGTATAACAGGCTTGTGAGACCTGCTGCTGAATTTATGTGTTCCTACAGATATGAAGACACAGGGCTTCCTATGAAGAGTTATGACCCATGGGAAGAAAGAAGGGGTATTTTTACATATACCTGTGCAACTGTTTATGCTGGTTTGCAAGGAGCATCAGAGTTAGCCTTTTTAACAGGAAACTATGAAGAAGGAGAAAAGTATAAAAAAGTAGCCCATGAAGTAAAAGAAGCTACTTTTAAATATCTTTATGATGAAAATGAAAAAAGATTTATAAGAAGTTTGGAAAAGGTAGAAGATGGAAAATGGATAAAAGATAAGATAATAGATGCAAGCTTGTCAGCTGTATTTTTCACAGGTTTACTTCCTTTTAATGATGAAAAAGTAATAAACACAATGAAAGCCATAGAGGAAAAACTCTGGATAAGAAAAGGCATTGGAGGTCTTGCTCGTTTTGAAAACGATTATTACCACAGGGTAGATAAAGAACTTTCAGGAAACCCATGGATAATAACTACTATGTGGCTTGCAGACTGGTATATAGAAAAAGGAGATTTTGAAAAATCTTTAGAACTTTTAAAATGGGTTGTGGAGAGACAATCTCAGGCAGGACTTTTAGCAGAGCAATATAATCCCTATACAGGAGAACCTTTATCTGTTATTCCTCTAACATGGTCTCATGCAGCATTTTGTCTTACTGTTCAAAAACTAAATGAAAAGATATAAACATATTGCTACAGCAAAAAATTGTATATAATTTGTTAAAAGATTTTACTATTTGGAGGAAATTATGAGATATTTCACAATAGAAGAGGCCAACAGCATTCTCCCACAGATAAAACTTTTAGTTGAAGAAATTAAAGAAAAAAGAGAAAAGCTATATGATGTTATTGAAAATTATGAAATGGAAATAGAGGAAAAAAATGATGAACTTGAAGTGATGTATTTAAAAACAGAAATAAAAGAGATGAATGACAATATAAATGAGCTTATAGAGATAATTGAAAGTTTCGGCATTTTTGTAAAAGGATTAGATCCTTTCTTAGTTGATTTTCCAGCAGAATACAACGGAAAAACTATTTACCTTTGCTGGAGAGAAGATGAAGATGAAATTGAGTACTGGCACGATATAGGAGAAGGTTTTGCAGGAAGAAAACATATATCACTATTAACAGATACCACAAAAAACAAACATAAGATATAATAGTTAGAAATTACTAACTAAAAGGAGGGCATACATGTCAGACATAGAAATTCTCAAAAATATAAGAGAAGCTATTGAGGAAGATAAGCAAAAAG
Organism: Persephonella sp.; assembly: GCA_027081375.1. Taxonomy (GTDB): domain Bacteria; phylum Aquificota; class Aquificia; order Aquificales; family Hydrogenothermaceae; genus JAADDV01. Next base: position 2,827 of record JALWKR010000083.1, on the reverse strand, counting down.
ACAACCTTGGTCATGTGGATATTCACAGAGCAAGGGAACTTATCGAAGAAGCTGGAGCTATTCTTTTAGATGTAAGACCTCCAGCTAAGGTTGAAGGAGAAAATGCAGAAGAGGCAAATGTTCCAAGTGCTTATTATGTTCCTGTAACAGAGTTTTATCAGCAGTATGAAGATGGAAGAATTCCTTCTGACAAAACAACACCTATTGTTTTAGCTTGTAATCTTCAAAAATTTGCAAACAGAGTTATGGGATACCTTGAAGCTCTAGGATACAAAAATCTCTATGTTCTTGATGCTCCTGTAACAGATTTAATTGAAGTATACAAAGCTAAACAGCAAGGGTAACAAAAAGGGGCTTTTTGCCCCTTTTAACCTCCACCTACAAATGTAACAATCTCAACCTTATCCCCATCTTTAAGTTTGTATGTATCATACTCACTTTTAGGTATTACTTCCATACCAACAGCTACAGCATAGTTTGGAACCTTTATACCAAGTTCTTTAACTAGCTCTGTTATAGTCATACTTTCTTTATTAAAACTCTTTTTTTCACCATTTACTATAAGCTCCATCTTTCTCCACCTCTTTTTTATTAGTTTTTATCAATTTTTTATATATTTCTGTATGAGAAAAATACACTATCCTAGCTTTATCTCTATAAACATACCAAAGGGGACTCCTAAACCTGTAATATAGCCTGTTCCTGGTTTTAAAAAAGGAAGTAGATAAAATATATCTTCTTTTGAAACTTCAAAAAATGGAGAAACTGCCTCTAAATCATTTTTATTTGAAAGTTTAAAAATTACCTGTGTGTTTAACTGAGAAAGAACATATTTACTTATATTTGCTGGTCTTTGAGTTACAGCAATTATCCCAAGATTAAATTTTCTCCCTTCTGTTGCAATTTTTCTCGCCATTATATAAGAGAGGTTTTCTGAACCTGCTTCAATCTCACCAAACCCTTTTTCAGGAGCAAAATTCTGTGCCTCTTCAAGAACAACTAATCTTTTTTTACTATCTTTTTTGGAAATCCTGAAAAGCTCTTTCATTATAAGACCAGCGATATTAATCCTTGACTTTGGATCTTCTATATCCTTAAAGTCATAAACAATGATGTTTGAATTTTCTTTTAAAGAAGAAAAAATTTCAGAAACTATTTCAGGCTGATTATTCAAAGTATTTTCTCCAAAATCTGCCTTTAGCATATCTATAAGTTCATAAATCTCACCTTTAAGGGGACTCTCTATATCAGTTAACTCTGTAGCTTTTAAAAGAAGATCTTCCAATGTTTTTTCTTTGTATTCCAAAACAGACAGATCAGGCTTAAGGAATAATCTGAAAAAAGAAATAACTCTTTTTTCCTCTAAAGATCTTTCTTGAATAGGAATTCCGTAACTTTTGAATATATCCTTTATCTGTTCAGCTGTTATAGGAAAGATAGTATTTTTTATCTCATATCTTTTTATATCTTTCACCCCTGCATTTTTTAAACTTTCAAAGTATTCACCGTATAAGTCAAAAATATAAACAGTGATATCTTTATACTCTAGGTTCTCAAAAACTCTTCTTAAAAATGTAGTTTTTCCTGAACCAGTAATTCCTAGTACAGCCATATGCATGGTATAGATTTTCTCAAGATCTAGATAAGCATTTAAATCTGTATTAAACAGTTTTCCAAACTTAACAGGTTTTCCCATCCAGTATCCTGCATGGTTTATTTTCAGCAGATCTTTTATATCCTCTTCTTTTTTTATTAGCGTAAATGGAGAACCTGATGTAGGAGGAATAACAGGTGTTTTTAAGATACTCTCTTTCTCCCTTATCTTTTCAGGATTAAACTCAGCAAGAATTTCTATACTACACAGGGAAATATCTGGAACTTTCTCATTTATATAAGAAAATATAGCAGCTTTTCTCCAAAGCTCATCTTTTTCAGAAAATATACTTTTTAATTTTTCTTTATCAGCAAAAAGACTTTTTGATAAAAAAGTATAAAAAGAGGATAGAAAAGAACTGCTTAAGTCTTTTACAGTTCCTATTCTTCCTAAATAAAAGGCATCTTTATCAATAGGAATTTTTACATACGTCTGTTCTGGAATTTTTTCTAAAATAAAGCCTTCACTATTTCTTGAATTAATGCTGTTAACTATAATCCCTGCTAGATCAGAAAACAGATTAACAGAATTTTCCTTTATCTCGTTGAAATATTTTTCCAGTTTTTCTATCTCTTTTTTATTTTTAACTAATACAGCAGTTTCTATATTTCCTTCTTCCAAAAGTCCTGCATGGGTTAAATTGGCAGAACCAATAATAGCTTCCTTTCCATCAACAATAACAAATTTCGCATGAATATCAGGATTAAGATAAACTTTTCCGCCAATATTTTTTATATATCTAAAAATATCCTTATCTGTAATAAAAAGATCCTCTAACTGTGAGGAGCGAATTATAACTTCCACTTTTATGTCTTTTAATATGTTTTTTAGGATGTCTAACTTTATCCACGGGGAAGATATAAGGATATAATTTTTAGCATTTTTTGTAATTTCAATAAGATAGGGAAAGATTTCCTCTTTTTTTAAGATATGCATTTGTCAAACCTTCCACGTATATTATCATTATATAATGATAATGTTTAATTAAATAATCTGGAGGAGTTTAATGGCAATAAAAGTTGGAATTAATGGATTTGGAAGAATTGGAAGAAACTTTTTTAGAGCATGTTTAGGAAATGAAGAAATTGAGATTGTTGGAATTAATGACCTTACAGATGCACATACATTAGCTCATCTTTTAAAATATGACTCTGTTCACGGAAGATTTAATGG
>JALWKR010000082.1 GCA_027081375.1 Persephonella sp. | reverse complement strand
ACTAGATAGAGAAACATCAGGGGTCCTTTTATTTGCTAAAAATTTAAAAATTTTTCATAAGTTTAAAGAGCTATGGCATAAAAAAGAAGTGGAAAAAAGATATCTTGCCATTTCCCATAATGAAGCTGATTTTAAAAAAAAGGTTATAAACGAACCAATAGAAAAAAAATATGCAAAAAGTATAGTAAAAACCATAAAAACAAAAAATGGCTTTTCATTATTTGAAATTGAGATAAAAACAGGGAGAAAACATCAGATAAGAATACATTTAAAAAAACTAGGATTTCCAATTGTTGGAGATAAAGTTTATGGTTTAAAAAAAGTAGAAAACCCTATTCTTAAATCTGTTAAAAGACAGATGTTACATGCTTATAAACTATCTTTTTTTCACCCTTTTTTAAAGAAAAAAATATCTATAAAAGCAAAGCCTTATCCTGATTTTGAGCATTTTGGAAAGTTAGTTAAGTTATTATAAAATGTTAATGTTTTCTGGCGATAATTAAAAAATAATTTAATGGAGATGGAGATGGCAGTAAAAGAAGAAAAAATGACTATTCATGTAGCACATAGCCCTGATTCTGATGACGCGTTTATGTTTTACGCAATAAATCAGGGAAAGATAGATACAAAAGGATATAAGTTCATAGATGTTTTATCTGATATTGAGACATTGAATAAAAAAGCTTTAGAAGGAGTTTATGAAGTTTCTGCTATATCAATACATGCTTTTCCTTATGTAGCTGATAAGTATGCTCTTCTTTCTAGTGGTGCAAGTATGGGAGATAACTACGGTCCAATGGTGGTTGCAAGAGAAGAGTTTTCTCCTGAAGATCTGAAAAATAAAAAAATAGCTGTTCCTGGGACGTTAACTTCTGCATTTTTAGCTCTTGAACTTTACTTAGGAACAAAAGATTTTAATTATGAAGTTATAAATTTTGATGAAATTATACCTGCAGTGAAAGAAGGAAAAGTAGATGCAGGACTTATTATTCACGAGGGACAGTTAACATACGCAGACGAAGGATTAAAATGTATCGTAGACCTTGGTAAATGGTGGTATGAAAAAACTGGAGGTCTCCCTCTTCCCCTTGGAGGAAATGTTATAAGAAAAGACCTAGGTGAAGAGGTTATGAAAGAAGTTTCGGAAATTTTAAGGGAAAGCATCAAGTATTCTCTTGAACATAGAGATGAAGCTGTAGAATATGCATTAAAGTATGCAAGAGGAATGACAAAAGACAAGGCAGATAAATTTATTGGGATGTATGTTAATGATCTAACAGTAGACTATGGAGAAAGAGGAAAAAAAGCTATAGAGTTATTTTTAAAAGAAGCTTACGAAAAGGGATTTATAAACAAGTTGCCTGAAATAAAATTTGTTTAAAGGTTTACCAAGATGAAAATTTTGTTACTTGATGATGATATCCAAACTTATAGGGTACTGCAAGAGGTTGCCCAGTTTAGTAATTCAGAAGTTATACAGGTAAACGATATTAATGAAGCAAAACTTCTTCTATCAGCTAGAAAAGATATAGACGGAGTAGTTGCTGAAGTTAGACTTAACGGGCAGCCAACATGGGAAATACTTTCTTTTATGAGAAGAAATGAAGATATTGAAGAAATACCTTTTATAATTCTTGCAAAAGAGTTAACAGAAGATGAAGAGGCATTTTTCAAGCATATGAAAGCAACTGCAGTAATGAAAAAACCCTTTAATCCTCTGGAAGTATTTACAGAAATAGCAGAGGATCTTAAAAAGAAAAAAGGTGAGGAATACGTAAAAGAAAAATTTGAAGCACAAGAAGTAAATAAGCCTATATTAAAGAAGATAATAGAAAAAATTGTAAATATTTTAAAGAAAATCATTCCTTAAAAATGGAGTTTTTATCGTTAGAAGACTGGAGAGAAAAGCTTTATGAGGCTTCTTTAGATGAAAATATAGTAATACTTGTTGAGGGAAAAAGAGATGTAAAAGCCCTCAACCGTTTAGGTATAGAAAACATATATCCTCTTCAGGGAAAAAGATTTTATGATGTTCTTGAAGATTTAGAAACAAAACTGCTTGTTATTCTTCTTTTTGATTTTGATAAGCAGGGAGAAAAAATCTTAGAAAAGTTTTTCTTTATACTCCAAAGAGAAGGTATTCCAGTTGATACAAGTTTTAGAAATTACTTAAAAAACTTTGACATAGAGGAGATAGAACATATAAATAAACTTTTTGAAAAGGCTCCTTAAGGAGCCTTTTTTTATTCTTTATGGTGTTTTTCGTGTTTCTCTATAGCTTCTTTTGTAACAGTTACTCTTATTACTCCTCTAAAATCTCCAAGTTTATAACCTGTTGCTTTGTCATTTGGATACAACTCTTTAATTTTAGCTAAGAGTTTTTTATCCATGTGATTAGGATCTCCATGACATGTTAAACATACACCTTTTATTTTTAAAGGCATGTAGTATCTGTATTCATTCTCATTTATTTTTTGAACATAATACTTAGGAAGCTCTCCTTTCTCTTTAAGTTCTTTTTCAAAGTATTCTAGAGCTTCTTTTTCATACTTATCTGGTGCGTTTTTAGGATTTCTGTATTTGAAAGATGTTCTTTTAATCTCAACACCTTCTTCTTTTGCAACCTTTTCAGTTAGCTTTAACGCTTTCTTTGAACAAACCTCTACAGCTTTTAAAGGACCTCCTTCCTTCATAGCTTTCTTTAGCTCAGGAACTAATGTTTTTAAAAGTTTCTTAGAGGTCTCTTGCCCAATCTCTATAACTTCTTTTTTAATATCTTCTGCTTCATGAGCTACAGCACCAACTAACAAAGATGCTGATAAAAGACCAACTGCAACAATTTTCTTCATATCCTTCACCTCCTTTATACATTAAGTATTTTGTAAGTTATAGCTGCTTCTATCTGACCAATAATTCCACTTAAAACAAGATAAAGAAGTATTACCACAACAATAAACTGGAAATTCTTTGATTTTTCAGAAGGTATTTTTAAAACTTTTTCTCCACCTATAAATATAAGGTAGAACGTATAAAAACTTCCTAGAAAAATCATAAACATAGATAAAGGAGAGTTCATAACATAAAAAGCTCCTGCTGCCCATGTAGGAACAAGAGCAAAAGCTGCTACAGTAAAGGATTTGTTAGGATCTTTTATACCTCCAAAGGCAGGTGAGAGGAAGAAAATAATAATAGCTAAAACTACAGGTTTAAACAGTTCAAAACCATATGTAACAAACATAATCATTAGTTCCTGTGTTATATCATTATCCATAAGCTCCTGCATAAGAGCTTTCATATACTCAACTGTTCTTTTAGGCTGCTCTGGATCATTTTCAGCCATTTTTAAAAAATCTTTTATAGCTGCGACATAATAATCTCTAAACACAACAAAACCAATAAAATGGCTTACAGCAGGAATAAAAGCAAAGAAGATTATTAGCTTTAAATAAAGGTCTTTAATTGAAAAGTTTTCCTGTGCTAACTTTTCCCATGCCTGCTTTGGCTTAATATAAAGGTCAAGAAAGTATTTAACCATTAAAACCTCCTGAAGTTTGTGGGTTAAGTATGAATGATTATAAATCAATCAACTGTATAAGTGAATGAAAAAATCTTTTGTTAAGATATTGTTATTCTAACTTTCTTTTATGAGGGGACATTGGACGAAAAACTTAAAGAAAAAATGAGAATTTTTATAGGAAAGAATGCAGATTACTATCTTCAAAAGTTTGAGTATTTTGAAAAAACAGGTTCTTCTATAAGCTGGAACTGGGCTGCCTTTGGATTTGGTATATTCTGGATGGTTTATAGAAAAATGTATCTCTATGCATTTTTAGCTTTAATGTTTATTCTTTTTTTAAATGTTTTAGAAGTTTCTCTTCACTTTTCTCCAATGCTTTCTTTTTTTCTTTCAATATGGCTCTGGGTAGGTTTTGGACTTTTTGGAAACTATATCTACTATATCTTTGTTAAAAATAAAGTAACAGAAATATCCATTCAGTTTCCTGATGAAAAAGAGCAGATGCTTATTCTCCAAAAGGAAGGAGGAACAAGCTGGTTAGCAGTTTTTATCTTTATATTTGTTTTTATCATAGCAAGTGCTGTTGTAAACAGTTATATACAAAGTAGATACTATTAAAAATAGGAGGTTACTTTATGGAAGAGTTAAAAAATCTTATCACTGAAGCATGGGAGAACAGAGAGCTTCTAAAAGAAAAAAAGTATCAAGATGCAGTAAGAGAGACAATTGATCTTTTAGACAAAGGAAAAATTAGAGTTGCTGAGAAAAAGAATGGAGATTGGGTTGTTAACGAATGGGTAAAACAGGCAATTCTTCTTTATTTCCCAATTCAAGAGATGCAGGTTATGGAAGTTGGACCTTTTGAGTACTATGACAAAATACCTCTTAAGAAAAACTGGAAAGAAGCGGGAGTTAGGGTTGTTCCACCTGCAACAGCTAGATACGGTTCTTTTATAGAAGCAGGAGCTATACTTATGCCTTCTTATGTAAATATAGGAGCCTATGTTGGAAGTGGAACTCTTGTTGATACATGGGCTACTGTTGGTTCATGTGCTCAGATAGGAAAAAATGTTCACCTTTCAGGTGGAGTTGGTATTGGAGGGGTTCTAGAGCCACCTTCAGCAAAACCTGTTATTGTTGAGGATAACTGTTTTATAGGTTCAAGATGTATCATCGTTGAAGGAGCGGTTATAGAAGAAGAAGCAGTTTTGGGAGCAGGAGTTGTCATAACAGGTTCTACAAGAATAATAGATGTATCTGGAGATGAACCTGTTGAGTATAGAGGTAGAGTTCCTGCAAGAAGTGTTGTTATCCCTGGTGTTATGAACAAAAAATTTCCTGCTGGAGAATACGGAGTTCCTGTTGCACTAATCATTGGTAAAAGAAAAGAATCTACAGATAAAAAAGTCTCTCTAAATGAGGCATTAAGAGAGTTTAACGTTCAAGGATAAAAAATAAAAGCAGGCTGAAAAGCCTGCTTTTAGGAGGAAGTATATGGAACATATTCCTTTTATAGAAGGAGTGAAAGAGTTTCAAAACCTGAAGTTTAAAGAGTATGAAGAGATATACAAAAAACTAATAGAAGAAGGTCAGCATCCAAAAGCTCTCTTTATAACATGCTCAGACTCAAGGATTCACCCAGATGAGATTACTGGGGCAGATATTGGAGATCTGTTTATTGTTAGAGTAATAGGGAATATGGTTCCTCCTTTTAAACCTGATAACGAGTTTCATGGTGTAGCTGCTGCTGTTGAGTATGCAGTATCAGTTTTAAATGTTCCTGATATTATCATATGTGGCCACTCTCACTGCGGAGCATGTGAAGCTTTATACAAAGATCTTCCTGATGACATAGAGATAATCCACGTAAAGAAATGGCTTACATTAGGAGAAAAAGTTAAGGAGATAGCTTTAAAAAGTGTTCCAACAAAAGATAGAAAACTTTTTGAACTTACAGAAAAGTTAAATGTCATATATCAGCTGGAAAATCTTCTCACTTATCCTGGTGTTAAAAAAAGAGTAGAGGAAGGAAAACTTAGACTTCACGGCTGGTATTACGTAATAGAAGAAGGAAAAATATACTACTATTCCTCAGCAGAAAATAACTTTTTACCTCTGGTGTAAGATGAAAAAAATAGGTCTAACAGGTTCTATTGGCACTGGTAAATCAACAGTTGCAAAGATATTTCAGGAATTTGGAGCCTATGTTATAGATGCAGATAAGATAGTTCATGAGCTTTTAAAAAGAGAGGATGTAAAAGAAAAGATAAGAGAAGCTTTTGGAGATGTTTTTGATAGTAAAGGTGAAGTAGATAGGAAAAAACTTGCTTCTATAGTTTTTAACAATCCTGAAAAGAAAAAGATATTAGAAAATATTCTTCATCCTTTAGTTTTTCAAGAAATAAACAGATTTTTTAAGGAAGTTGAAAAAAAAGATCCTAAAGCAGTAGCTATAGCTGAAGTTCCTCTTATGATAGAAACAGGTTCATATAAAAATTACGATAAGATAATAGTAGTATATGCACCTGAGGAGCTTCAGCTAAAAAGACTGTTAGAAAAGGGAATGTCAAAAGAAGAGGCTATAAAAAGAATAAAATCTCAGATGCCTATTGATGAGAAAGTAAAGTATGCAGATATTGTTATAGAAAATACCTCTACATTAGAG
>JALWKR010000081.1 GCA_027081375.1 Persephonella sp. | reverse complement strand
TCAGAAGGTCCAAAAGTCCAATATATATATATAGGGGTTAAGCAAGAATTAACGCCAAATAGTATAAATAAACGATTAGAATAGAATTAGACTAAAGGGAAAAAAGGCTTTTTTTTGATTCTTTTTTGAGATTTGTCTCAAAATTTAAGATTAATTTTTTGGACTTTCTGATTATTCAATGCTTAGCAGGTTTTCTATTTTTTTATCTTTTATTTATGCGGTTTTGCGGGATTTTTTGTTTATAAATTGTCTCTAAGTATTGATATTACTTGTGGACTTTTAAATTGAGTTATTGGCTCGGGGTATCTTGGGGGGGATAACTGTCTTCACCAGCGGGGGTTAAAAGAACTTAATAAGAGCATAGATTATTAGAGCTTGAAAAACCATAAAAATCATAGTCGTCAGCCAGTCAATACAGTCGCACTTCGGACATCTCGGCTGTATATTTGCAACCTGACCCTGGAGCTTCTCCATAGCCTCAAGGGTTTTTTTCCCTTGAGTCTTAACTTCCATTATTTCTTCTTCTATTTTGCTTGTGTCCACAGTGTAGCTTTTTAGTTCATATTTTATGTGTGGAGAAAAAATCCTTTTCCGGATATATTCAGACAGTTCCTCTCCCTCAGCTCTGGCAAGTTGCTCTAACATTTTCTTTTCTTCTTCCGAAACTCTTATACCGATTACTTTGTTTTTAGTATCTTTCATTTTCTTTTCACCTCTTCTTTGATTTTCTTATTAGTTTACATTGTTAAACAGGATAGTCAAGGAATGTTTTACATTGTTAAACATAATAGCCTGACTTGACAGCTCCCTTTATAAAACTTAGACTAAAAATATCGGCTGTTAGAGTGCCAGGAGCAGTTTCGCTAACGCATTGCTAACGCAATGCTAAACCGACTTCGTCGGTTTTAGCGAAACTGCTCCCTTTTGAAAAAAATTTCCTTGAAAGGAGATTGAAATGTATAAAAGAGGAAAGACAGCATATTTGACTATTACTATGAGTGTAGATGAATACAAGGAGATACAGGAACTATCAAAGGAACTGGGTATATCTAAAGCCAGGGTAATTATGGATGCATTCAGGGGAAAGAAACTGACCACACCAGAAGATAGGGAACAAATCAAAACTTTTATCGGGGAGCTTCACAGGATAGGAGTTAACCTAAATCAGCTTGTAAGGATTTTACACACCCAGAAGGCAGATTGGCAATTGGAAGAAGAAATCAGAGAAATTGCTGGACAGCTCAAAACCGAGCTGGAAAAAATAAAAGGAATTTTTTCCCTTTAGTCCAGCTCCTTTCTGTTAGAGGTAGCAGATGATTATTAAAGTTCTCAGAGGTAGCAAGAAGGGGAAACAGGTTAAGAATTTAGATGAACATCTCAGGAAAGCAGATGAGAATGAGAAAGTAGAAATTAGAGCTTCCTCTGAGGATATAACTTCGGTTAAAGATATTGTCAATTTGGATATTAGGAACAAAAAAGAATTTAAGAAAAAAGGTAGATACAACTTTATACACCTTGTTGTTAATCCGCGATGGAATTTATCAGAGACAGAATGGAACTATGTTTGGTCTGAGATAGAAAAAGAGTATGGTCTTGAAGCTTCAGACTGGATTGAGTTTTCACATAAGAAAAAGGGTAAGGTCCATAAACACAGGGTTTATGTTTGGACTAATAGCTTAGGGGAAAATGTTGACGCATCGTATATCGTTAATCGTTCGTTGAAACTCGGTAAGATTTTAACTGAGCAGGTTGAAACTATAAACTTTGAGCAAGATAACAGCTGGAGACTGAGATGGGACAGATTATCCCCGAAAGAATACGAGATACTTGGAAAAAAAGGAGAGGATTTAGAGGATTATCTGAGGAGAAAGGCTCAGAAGAGCATAGAGAAAGGATATACCACAGATGAGTATGAAGTGGAATTGACCAAAAAGTTTATATCTGGGGAGTTATCGCTTCAGGAGGTCAGAGATATGTTTAAAAAGTATCTTGTTGAGAAAAAAGAAAGAGGAACAGATGAAGAGCTTGAGGAGATTAAGAACATAGACCTTGTCAGTCTTTTTGAGCAGGAAGGGTTTAAGGAGAAACTTGACAAGACTTCAAAGACATATAGAGTTTTCGTTGACAAATATGATGATGATAAGGTTTATGTAGTAAATACTAAAACAAATAGATATTTTATTTCCGAGAAAAGTAGAGGTATAGAAAGGCAAACCTATTCAGCTATAGACTTTATTCAAGAGTTTATATTGAATGAATACAATTTGGGAGCTGTAAGAAAGTGGTATAGGGAAAATTACAAAGGAATTAGAACAGCTCCAAGTCCGAGAGTGATAGAAGAAAGAAACAGGGGAAGTTTCAGAAATGTCTTAAAGTCATTGAAAAAAGCGGATTACTGCGAGTGGTTAGAGCAAGATAGGGGTATCACATTAGATTTAGAAGATTATGATATTTATATCTGGCAGGTAAAGGAGCATAAGAACTTAGCAGTTAAGCATTACAAAGCAGAAGGGAGAAAACTAAAAGTTTGTGGTTTGGAAACAAGGGGTAGAGGTAAAAATGATAAAAAATTCAAGGGGAATTTTGGGGAGAAAAGCATTGGTATTATAAATTCTTCTGAGCTTAAAACAGCTGATAGGATTGTGGTTTGTGAGAGCTTCATTGATTGTCTTTCTTATGCACAACTAAAAAGAGATTATAATAGCCTTCTTGTATCAACTGCTGGCATACCTTCAGAGCTGGCAATTGAGACCCTTATAAAGATTGCTAAAGCAAAAAATATGGAAGTTGCTATAGCATTTGACAACGATAACAAGGGGGAGATGTTTGCAAGATTACTATCAGAAAAACTAAAAGAGGCGGGAGTAGAGCATTATAGGGAAAGACCGAGATATAAAGACTGGAATGATGATGTAAGATGGGGAATGGATAGAGGTTCTGGTCCCAGAATGTAAACCCTGCATATTTGTATAAGTGTATAACGCTACACAATGGAGGAGTGAGATGAAAAAGCTAATGCTTCTCTTGGTTTTTGCAGTTGCAGTAATAATAAACACTGGTTGCACCTATAAAATAGTAGATGGCTGGGCAAGACCAGACAAAAACTATCCAACCATAGTAGCTTCAGATGAGAAGGAGTTTGAGAAGGTCAAACAGGCAATACTAAACACTAAAGTTGATGAGCATCTGGATAAAAAAAGAGTAGAAATGGAAACAAACGGGGAAATGAGTAAGACTTACTTGAAGGAAGCTTGGACAAAAGACCTAACCACTGGGCTGATAGGTGGTAACGCAGGTAGGGCTATGAGCCTCGCTGGAACTATCGCTATCAACAAAGCACACGATACAGAGCTGGATAAAATCCTGTTTGTGGCTAAAGACTATGATAACCCGAACATAAAAACTACAGACTGCAGATTTCTCCCTGTCCTGATACTCAAAAAGAAGTTTGAGGGAGTGAAACAATTTAGAACCATAATGATAGGAGTTATGACAGATGACCCAGTAAAAATAGTAGAAGCAGATGAAGTGCCAGAAAGCTTCCCAAATAAGATGGTTTTCTACATACTGGACTGGAAGCCTAAATACACAGTTGTATCTCCAATACCATTTGTAGGATGGGATGAGATGGCAAGGATAAACACGGTAATAGAGTTATACATAGATGGAGAGCTTGCAGGAAGGTATGTAATGGCAGGTGCTATGGGCAGTGCTAACCTTGCAACAGGTCTAAAGTTTGCCTTTAGCAAAGACTCTCCATACAAAAAAATAAGAAGATGGATAGCAAGCCACTGCACAGAGCCAAAAACAGCGAAGGAGGGGCAGTAAGATGTTTAGAAAAATCTGGTTTTTAATCAGATATAGCTTCAAGGAGAAGTTTATAATACCAAGAGCAGTAAACAAGAAGAAAAAAATAAAAAGAGGAAACAGGATAATAGAGATACCAGATGTAGAGGTTAATCTCCCTTGATTAAATCTCTAATCTCTATAAAAGCCAGATAGCCAAATCCAAGAAGGAAAATTAAAGCTGTTATTATCATAGTTATAGTTGCTATTGTTTCCATTGCTCTTCAACCTCTTTCAAAATCTTCCTAATCTTAATATACTTCGCTATCGCCAAAATTGAAAATATAGATAGAGCAGTTCCTAACACTGTTAATAAAGCGTTCCTTGTAAAATGCTCCAGACTTTTGTTAAAAATTACAGCTCCAAAGCCAGCTCCAATAGTTAACACCATGAGGATTAAATCCCTTAAAATCCCTTGATAAACCTTTGCAACCTCAATTCTTTCCTGGTTATTTTCCATACCAACCTCTATAAATCAATAATATCAATGTTATCACTATCAATATTTAAATCTAAAAGCTCTTCGTATCTCTCCAGCTCTTCATCATTTTCGCTTATAGTAGATATAGACATCTGCTCTGTATGTTGTGGTTTATTCTCGGGAAGATAATAAATGACGCTTGCTCTTCCTCTGCTCCTTTTTTCTGTATAACTCTCCCAGTAATTGCCATTAAACTTATCTAATACTTCAAAAACATCTCCTTTCCTTGTAGTTTCGCCAATTGTTTTTAGATGATTGAAAATCTCTGTCTTATTTGCAGTCTTAACTTGTTTAAGATATTCAATAATTTTCTCAGCAATTCTCAGCTCTTTTTGAGTTCCTGTCAGCAGTGTAAATAAACCATCTTTAAACTCAAGTTCAATCTCAAGCTCTTCTATTGTATGCCCAGTCGTAAGCAGTTTTGCTTTATCATCTCCAGTTTTTCGCTCAAGTAAAAATATTTCGTTTACAGCTCCAGCTATACCTGTTGAACCCATAATGTTTTCAGTTATGTCCCCAGAGAGCATTTGAGATTTTCTATTGTGATAAATCAATACTATAGTCGTGTTTGTTTCCTCGCAAAACTTTCTTAGCTTAGCTAAGTATTCACTTTCAAGCTCATACACAGACTTATGTTTTTTTACAGCTTCTTGTTCTATATCTTTAAACAACACATAAGTATCAATGAAAATTACATCAAAAGTAAGACGATAAACCTTTCTAAGATACTCAAGCTCTTCACTAAGAGCCTCAATACCTTTTTTTTCAGAAGAAAATCTTAAAGCTAAGGGAAACTTTTTAAAGTTTGCATCTGTTATTTCATAATGACTTAAAACTCTTTCTAATCGTTTTTTCATCTGCTTTTGATTAAGTTCAAGTGAGATAAACAAAACCTTTGCTTTTTTAGTTTTAAAACTTAAAAAAAACTTCCCAGAAGCAATCGCAGTTGCCATTTGCAAGGCTAAATTAGTTTTACCAGCTTTTGGTCTTGAAGATAGGAGACAAAGCGAACCTACAGGGATAAGGTTTTCAATAAAAAACTTATCTTCTTCAAATTGTTTTTTTAAAAGATTTCCAGCGGAAATATAGGGTTGCAAAATCTCTGGCTTTTGCTTATCCTTATTCATAGTCTCTCTCTCCTATATTTTTTTGTTCACCAACGAACATTACCAGTCCATAAAGGGAGTGTTCCCAGCACTCCCTTAGGCTTGTAAAAACTATTCTTCAATGAGATAAACTCCTTTTTCCTTCATAAATTCAATAAATTCATCTACATCATTAACCCATAAATATTCCCAACGACCCTTTCTCCTTTTTGACAAAACACCTCTCTCAAAAAGTTCATCTTTATACCTGTTAACCCACCTGTAAAGAGTCGTATGAGAAACATTAAAATACTTAGAAAGAGCATTCAAACTTCCTTCCTTTCTCTCAATCATAATCATCTTCTCTCCTCTCTAAAATCTATATTCATACACTAATTTACATTATCGTTTAAAATCTTTCAACCCTTTAATAGTTTAAAATACCATACCCCCATATAAAAACACTATTAAAAAATCTAAAAGTCCACAAGCAATGATGCGGGTTTGCAAAAGTCCAAGCAAAGTGGACTTTAAGGACTTTATTGTTTTTACGCGGTTTAGAGCAATTCAAAGAAAAAAATAGGGGTAAAATCGTCGCAAACCATTGATAATTCAGAAGGTCCAAAAGTCCAAATATAAAATCGTCGCAAACCATTGATAATTCAGAAGGTCCAAAAGTCCAATATATATATATAGGGGTTAAGCAAGAATTAACGCCAAATAGTATAAATAAACGATTAGAATAGAATTAGACTAAAGGGAAAAAAGGCTTTTTTTTGATTCTTTTTT
>JALWKR010000080.1 GCA_027081375.1 Persephonella sp. | reverse complement strand
AATCAAGTTCTGTAAGGGTTTTAAGCCCCAAGAAGTCCATCTTAACAAGACCAAGCATCTCAAGTGTTGTCATATCAAACTGGGTAGCCTTAGTTCCGTCTTTATCAACATAAACAGGAACATACTCATCTAACGGACCAGGGGCTATAACAACACCTGCAGCGTGGATACCTGTATGCCTTGCAAGACCTTCAAGCTTTTTAGCAAGGTCAATAAGTTCCCTTACTCTTTCATCTGTTTCATAAAGTTTCCTAAATTCAGGGTTTGCCTCAAGGTTTTCCTCAATAGTAAGGGTAGAACCTTGAACAGGTCCAGGGAGTATCATCTTTGCTATTTTGTCTGCTTCTGAATAAGAGAAGCCGAGAACTCTTGCAACGTCCCTGATAACCATTTTAGATTTCATAAAGTTGTATGTAATAATCTGGGCAACAGACTGTTCACCGTACTTTTGCTTCACATACTCTATTATTTTTGGTCTGTTTTCCATACAGAAATCAACATCAATATCAGGCATTGAAATCCTGTCAGGATTTAAAAATCTTTCAAAGATAAGCCCATGCTGAAGTGGGTCCACGTCTGTTATGCCGAGGGTATAAGCAACAAGTGAACCTGCGGCAGAGTTATGAATGGCTATATTGTTTGCAACATAAGAAGTGTCTATAGGAACAGTGATATCATAAACCTTTCCTTTGTATTTGAGTTTTTTAACTTCTTTGATTTTTATATAGATGTAGTCTTCGTCTACATAAAAACTGTCGTTTCTAAAGAATTTTTGCTCAGGAATACTTACAGGAAATGCTGGAAAATCCCCATTCCAGTTTAAAAGCTGTTTTCCAGAAAGTTTAACAGAGTATTCTTCATGATGGTTTTCTTTCTCATTTTTTCTTTTGTGGATTGATGCGTAATATCCAAACCTTGCAAGTAAAAACTTTAGCTGTGAAGCTAATGTATAAGAGGTTGTGGAGTATTTTATCCTAATTGTTTTTTCACAGCGACCGTTGTATTCATCCCCTCTGAACATATAGGCTATAAGAATTTTTACTAATTCATCTTTTCCACTTTCTACTATCTCAAAAGGAATTCTTTTGTTATTAGCACTTTTAGAACAAAGACCTGATAGAAACTCTCCTACAAGTCTTGAATGTGCTATTACTTGCAGAGAGTTTCTTGTTTTGTGGTAAACGATTTTTGAGTCTATTTCAAAAACTCTTTTTAGTAAAGCCTGAACCTCTTTTGCATACTCTGTTTCATCTCTATGGAAACCAAATCCTACAGCGTTTTCCCTTTCTCCTAATCTTGACCAGCCTTCTGCTATGTAATAGCCAAGGAGTTTTGCAAAATCTTCATCAAAAGGTATAAATCTTGGTATTTTTTTTGTTTTTAGCTTGTTACTTCCAATCTCATACCATACGTACCTGTCATCAAACCTTAGATATTCCCTTCTCTCTACAAAATCTAAAATATCAAATATTATCTCTTTGTTTTTAGATTTAACTCTTGGATATACAACAAAGTCTCCAGCTTTTAGTTTTCCTGATTCAATCCACTGAAGCTGATAGCTTTCAAAAGGTTTTGTAGAACAGTACCTTGTGCATGTTGGTTTACAAATCACAGAAGCAGTTTTTTCACTTTTTACTGTGCATTTTTCTGACTGAATCGCCCAGATTTTATGGTCTGATGTCAAAAAGAGTTCATCACTTCCAACCTTTAGCTTTACAATCTCCTCTTCTACATCGTAAACAAACTTATTTATCACAGGTAAAATTTTTCCTGTATGGCTTATAACAAACTGCCCCACTTTTATATCTTTTATCTCTACAGCAGAACCATCTGAGAGTAAAACCTTTGTATCTGGAAGAACACATCCTCTTCCTGGGCCCACGGGAATGCCGTTTTGTTTTGCATGGTTTATAAAATCCTGAACAATTAAGAAATATTCAGGAAATCCCATTTGCTTTATAACATCTATCTCATACCTTAGCCTTTCTTTATACTCCTCTATCTGCTGTTTAGTAAGGTTTTCCTTTTCTGAAAGTCTCTTTTCAAGCCCTTCCCATGCAAGCTTTTCAAAATACTGTGCCTTTTCTTCTTCTGTAGCTTCCCTATCAAGCCCCGGTATCTGATACTTAGGAAATAGATATCCCCTTGTATCAGCTGTATCTATCTCAACATTGCATTTTTCAGCGATTTCCATTGTGTTTTTTAAGGCTTCTTCATAGCCTTTAAACTTTTCATACATCTCTTCAGGTCTTGTGAAATGAAGACCGCCAACCTTAAAAGCCCTTCCTTTCTCTTTTAGCTGTTTTAAAGTAAGCTTCATCTGAAGGGCTTTTATAACATCATGGGCTTTCTGGTCTTCAGGATTTAGATAGTGGGAGTCGTTTGTTGCTACAATTTTTACTCCAAGCTTTTTAGCAAGCTCAATAATTCCTTTATTTGCCTCTTCCTGCTCAGGAAGACCGTTTATCTGTATCTCTAAGTAAAGGTCATCTCCAAATATATCTTTAAGTCTTTTTGCCTGCTGATAGGCTTCATCAAACTTTCCCTGTGCAAGAAGGTGGGGAACAAATCCTTTCAAACATGCAGTTTGACAGATAAGACCTTCATGGTACTTCTCTAAAAGCTCCCAGTCTATCCTTGGCTTGTAGTAAAAACCTTCTGTATAGGCAAGGGAGGAAAGTTTCATAAGGTTTTGAAAACCTTTTTTGTCTTTTGCATGGAGTATTAGATGGTAGTTTTTATCTGAAAGGATATCGTCTGAACCTTCACCTTTTTTCTCAAATCTATTTGCTGTAAAGTAAGCTTCCATTCCTATAATTGGCTTTATGCCAACCTTTTTCATCTCCTGATAAAACTGAATAGCACCAAAGATGTTCCCGTGGTCTGTCATTCCAACAGCTTTGTATCCATACTCTACAGCCTTTTTAGCAAGTTCCGGTATCTTTATAGCACCGTCAAGAAGTGAATAATGGGTGTGCAGGTGAAGGTGGACGAAATCCTTTGACATTCTCTTACCTCTCTTTTTATTTTTGAGGGAGATTAAATCTATAAAATTTTTCGGAATATTTCAATCAAATTTATTCAATAAATTTTCCGTCTCTCCGAAGAACTTAAAATAAAAACAATAATAGGAGTGAAGAAAAATGGAAGATATAAAAGTTCTGGTAACTGGGGGATTTTCTGTTGGTAAGACACAGTTAATAAAAACGTTAACAGATGATTTTATATCGACAGAAAAACCAATAACAGATAATAATGAAATCTTATACAAAGAAAACACAACTGTGGCAATGGATTACGGAAAAATTAATATTGATGGAAAAACAGTACACCTTTTTGGAACTCCAGGACAGGAAAGATTTAGGTTCATGTGGGAAGTTTTAGATAAAAATAAATCGGCATTTATACTTCTTGTAGACAGCACAGACATTAAGAAAATAAAAGAGGCGGAAACTTTTTTAGATTACTTTAGCAAAGACAATGTTCCATTTGTAATAGGGTGCAATAAACAGGATGTGGAAGGGGCTCTATCTGTTCAGGAAATAAAAAATCTTCTTAAGGTAGATGCTGATTATATTCCTTTAGTTGCAACAGATAAAAATAATTCTATGCTTGTTTTAAAGCTTTTAATGAAAAAAATAGAAAATGTTCTTGCCTAAAGGCGGCTTAAACCGCCTTTTTTATATAGAAACAGATTTTTGAAAGAAAAGGGCAAAAATTGATAAAAAGGCTATAGCTGCTCCTCCAAGTCCTAAATATATAGAAATTTCAAGAATATCTGGAGCAATATCTAAAACTGATTTAACTCCAAAGCCTCCTAGAAAACAAAGTCCAGCAGTTAAGGCAATTCCTAACACAGCTAAAATTGAAAAAGTCAAAGCTACTTTTATACCTTTTTCAAACATATCATCCCTCCTGAAAAATATTTATATATAGATTATAGGTTAGTTAATACTAACAAACAATACTTTCCTTAATATTGAAAATATAAAAACCTCTTTTATAATGAGTTTGAAAACTACAAAAAGGGAGAAAAAATGGACTTAAGACAGCTTATAAAAGAAAAAGTTCTCGTTATAGATGGTGCTATGGGAACAATGATTCAATCTATGATTGTTCCCATGGATGCATGGCAGGGAAAGGTAGGTTGTAATGAGGTTTTAAATGTAGGAGCCCCTGACATAATCCGTTCTATCCATGAAAAGTATGCACAGGCAGGAGCAGACCTTATAAAAACAAACACATTTGGGGCTCTACCATGGGTTTTAGAAGAGTATGATATTCCAGATAGAGCCTATGAACTTGCAAAAGCTGGAGCTGAGCTTGTAAGACAGGTATGTGATAAATACTCAACCCCAGAAAAACCACGATTTGTTGCAGGTTCCCTGGGGCCAGGAACAAAACTGCCTTCCCTTGGACATATCCATTACGATGAGATGTATGAAGGATACAAAATAGCAGCAAAAGGTCTTATACATGGCGGGGTTGATGTATTCCTGCTGGAAACATTTCAAGACCCATTACAGATAAAGGCTGCTTTACATGCTGTTCAGGACGCAGCAAAAGAGGAAGGAAAAGATATTCCTGTTATGGTTTCGGCTACAATTGAGCTTTCTGGGACAATGCTTATTGGAACAGATGCCCAGACCCTTGCTGTTATTATGGAGCCTTTTGATATCCTTTCCCTTGGTTTTAACTGTGGAACAGGACCAGACCAGATAGAGCAGCATCTAAAAAAGCTTTCTGAAGTCTGGCCAAAGCCTATATCTATACACTCAAACGCAGGTTTGCCGGAAAACAGAGGTGGACATACATACTACCCAATGGGAGCTGAAGAGTTTGCAGAAAAAGAAAGCAGATTTTTAGATATAGATGGTGTTGCTATTGTCGGTGGTTGCTGTGGAACAACCCCTGCCCATATAAAAGCCCTTGCTGACAAGGTAGCAGGAAGAAAACCAAAACCTCCTAAAGGAAAACAGCCACGGGCATTAGCCTCTCTATACGGCATACAGCCTTTAAAACAGGAGCCTCCTCCGTTTCTGGTAGGAGAAAGGACTAATGCAACAGGTTCTAAAAAATTCCGTGAGCTGCTTCTTGCAGAGGACTATGACGCTATTTTGTCCATAGCGCAGGAGCAAGTGAAAGCAGGAGCCCATGCCCTTGATGTTTCTGTAAACTTTGCAGGTAGAGATGAAATAAAAGATATGAAAGAGGTTATCAGCAGATTTAATGAAAAAATCCCTATTCCTCTTATGCCTGACAGCACACAGCCACCTGCACTTGAAACCGCCCTTAAGCTGATAGGTGGAAGACCTATCCTAAACTCTGCAAACCTTGAAGATGGTGAAGAAAAGTTCAATAAGGTTTGCCAGCTGGCAAAAAGATACGGAGCAGCTGTCGTTCTTCTTACCATAGATGAAAAAGGAATGGCCAAAACAAAAGAGAGAAAAGTTGAAGTTGCAGAAAGGATGTATAAGCTGGCAACAGAAAAACACGGTTTGCATCCAGAAGACCTTGTTTTTGATGTTCTTACTTTTACTGTAGGTTCCGGAGATGAGGAATACAGAGATGCAGCTATTCAAACTATAGAGGCTATTAAAGAAATCAGGAAAAGACATCCAGAGGTTGGATTTGTCCTTGGTATATCAAACGTTTCCTTTGGTCTTGATATGACAGCAAGAAAATATCTAAACTCTGTTTTTCTCCATCACTGCGTTGAAGCCGGTCTTACAATGGCAATAGTAAACCCAAAACATCTTATCCCTTATCACAAAATATCAGAGGAAGACAGAAAGGTATGCGAAAATCTGCTTTTCAATAGATGGGAAAATGGAGAAGACCCACTGTTTAAATTCATACAACATTTTTCAAATGCAAAAGACAGGGACTTAAAAGCAGAAGAAGATGAGCTTAAAAAACTGCCAATAGAAGAAAGAATTAAGAAACTTCTTATAGACGGAGAAAAGGACAAACTAATACAGGCTGTTGAGGAGGCAAGACATACAATACCACCTGAAAAAATCATTAATGAAATTCTCATTGATGCGATGAAAGTTGTAGGGGACCTGTTTGGCGAAGGAAAGATGCAACTTCCTTTTGTCCTCCAGTCTGCTGAGGCTATGAAAGCTGCTGTTGATTATCTAAACCAGTATCTACCTAAAAAGAAAAAAGATAAACAGACGACCCTTATTCTTGGAACAGTTAAAGGGGATGTTCATGATGTTGGG
>JALWKR010000079.1 GCA_027081375.1 Persephonella sp. | reverse complement strand
TTAAATTTAGATTTTCTAAAGGTTTTATATTTGGAGATGCAGTGATTAAACCAGTTTTTTTGTCTATTAAGCCTGCTACTGCTACTCCAAGAGCTTTTGGGGAAAACTTCTCAACTATTTTTTGAATTTCTTTTAAAAGTTCGTCTTTTTTTCCTTGAGTTACAATGTCTTTTACAAATATTTTACCTGTTTCTACATTGCTACCTTCTTCATACGCATATTTAACAAATGTTCCACCTATGTCTATTCCTAAAAAAGCCATTTAACCTCTCTCTTTTAGCATTGCTGTTAATATTTTCATCATTTCAGGCATTGCTTTAGGATCTGTTCCAGTTATGATATTTTCATCAACCTCAACAGGGTTTCCTGTGTATATTGCCCCTGCATTTTCTATATCATCTCTAATAGAGAAAAATCCTGTAACTCTTTTTCCTTTTATTATTTTTGCTGAGATTAAAGCCCATGGACCGTGACATATTGCAGCTACAATCTTTCCCTCGTTGTACATCTTTCTAATAAACTCTAAAGTTTCTCTATCCCTTCTAAATCTATCAGGAGCATAACCTCCAGGAATAAAAACACATTCATACATATCAGTATTATCAGGGTCTATCTTTTTAGAAGCATGAAATATCATTCCTTTTTTTCCTACAAACTCTCCAATTCGTGGAGCAAGAACATCAACAATGTAACCCTCTTCTTTGAACCTGTATAACGGATATATAAACTCAACGTCTTCAACAAGGTCTTCTAGAAGTAAAGCTATTCTTTTCATTTTTTCTTCTCCTGAGTATATTTAGCTTTTACATATATATATCTTAAAGGATTTACAGGTTTGCCGTTTTTTCTTATTTCGTAGTGAAGGTGAACACCTGTGGTTCTTCCTGTTCTTCCTGCATATCCTATAATCTGTCCTGCTCTAACAGGCTGATTTTTACCAACTCTTTTATAAGAAAGATGGGCATACCATGTTTCATAACCGTTTTTATGCTTTATAATAACAACCTTTCCATAACCCCTCTTCCAACCTGAGAACTTTACTATTCCATCTGCAGTTGCTCTAACAGGTTGTTTATATGTTGCTTTTATATCAATTCCTGAGTGAAACTTTATAACTCCTGTAAATGGATCAGGTCTGTAACCAAATTTAGATGTTATAACTCCCTTTAAAGGAAGGCCGTAGGGTATCTTTCTAGAAATATATCTTTTGTGATAAGAGACGTTTTTCCTTTGATAACGTTTTTTAGCAGAAGAAATTTTTTGATTAGCTAACTTTTCAATAGATGCAATAAGAGAAGATTTTTCTTCTTCTAGCTGTGCTATCTTCTTTTGTTGTTTTTCTATTATCTGGTTAAGCTCTTTTTCTTTTTTTAAATGGTAAACATGAGAAGAAAGGGAAAAAACGGCAAAAACAGTAAGGGCAACACCGTAAATTTTATACAGTTTCATTAGCAGTTCTCCTTTAAGATTTTAGTTGCTTCTTTCGCATGATACGTTATTATTATGTCTGCACCAGCCCTTTTTATAGATGTTAGTGTTTCTATCATAACTTTCTTTTCGTCAATCCATCCTAACTTCCCAGCTGCTTTTATCATTGAGTACTCTCCACTTACGTTATAAGCAGCTACAGGAAGGTTAAAGTTATTTCTTATATCACTGATAATATCTAAATACGCTAAAGCAGGTTTTACCATCACAATATCTGCTCCTTCCTCTATATCAAGGGCAACTTCTTTTAAAGCTTCCCTTCTATTTGCAGGATCCATCTGATATGTTCTCCTATCTCCAAATGCAGGAGCGGACTCAGCTGCGTCTCTAAAAGGTCCGTAATAAGCTGATGCATATTTTGCTGAATAAGACATAATAGGAATATTTGAAAAACCTGCTTCATCTAAAGCTTCTCTAATAGCTTTAACAACTCCGTCCATCATTCCAGAAGGGGCAACCATATCAGCCCCAGCTTTTGCGTGGGATACAACCTGTTTTTTTGTATTTTCTAAAGTAAGGTCATTATCTACATCATGTTCATGTAAAACTCCACAATGTCCATGCTCAGTATATTCACAGAAACATACATCTGTTATGACGTATAGCTGAGGATAGTTCTTTTTTATATGTCTTATGGCTTTTTGTATAATGCCTTCTTCACTCCACGTATCACTTCCTACAGCATCTTTATGAGAAGGAATTCCAAAGAGAAGCACTGCAGGAATTCCAAGTTCTATAACTTCATCAAGTTCCTCATCTATTCTATCTAGTGAGTATCTATAAATCCCAGGCATTGAGGGAATTTCTATCTTTATATTTTCTCCATCCTCTATAAATAAAGGATAAATAAAGTCGTCTACAGATAAATTAGTTTCCCTTACAAGCCTTCTTATATTTTCATTTCTTCTTAATCTTCTTGGTCTGTGAACAGGAAAAGCCATGATGTCTCACCTCAATTTTTTGTTTTTATTCTAATATAAAACACTTTAAAATAAATACCTGAAAATAATAAATATACGGAGGAAAACATTGAGAGCATCTCAGTACTTTATACCTACTATGAAAGAAGCTCCAGCAGAAGCTGAAGTCCCAAGTCATATATATCTATTAAGAGCAGGATATATAAGAAAGCTGGCAGCAGGAATATATGAGTATCTTCCCCTTGGATTAAGAGTTTTAAGAAAGATAGAAAATATTATAAGAAAACATATGGATGAGGCAGGGGCTTTAGAAGTTCTTCTTCCAATTTTAACCCCTTCAGAACTCTGGCAGGAGACAGGAAGATGGGAAGTTTATGGAAAAGAGCTTTTTAGGATACAGGATAGAAAAGGAAGATGGTTTGCTTTAGGACCAACCCACGAAGAAACAATAACAGACCTTGTTAGAAAAAATATCCGCTCGTACAAAGACCTCCCTAAAAACTTTTATCAGATACAGACAAAGTTTAGAGACGAAGCAAGACCAAGATATGGTCTTATAAGAGGAAGAGAATTTTTAATGAAAGATGCTTACTCTTTTGATGTATCAGAGGAAATGGCAGTTAAGTCCTATGAGATTATGAAAGAGACATATCACAAGATATTCTCTGAGCTAGGACTTGATTTTCTCATGGTTGAAGCTGATGTTGGAGCTATTGGTGGTAAGTATTCTCATGAGTTTGTTGTAAAAGCTGCAAATGGAGAGGCTCATATTGTTTACTGTGAAAAGTGTGGATATGCTGCAAATGTTGAAGCTGCAAAGTATGAATTTGAGTTAGATAAACTTCCACCAGAAGAACCAAAGCCTTTAGAAAAGGTTCACACTCCAGGAGTATCCTCTGTTGAAGAGGTAGCAAAATTTTTAGGAGTAGATCCTAAAAAGATTGTAAAAACGCTTGTTTATATACTAGACGATGGTTCAGCTATCGCTGTTTTAATAAGAGGAGATAGAGAATTAAATGAAACAAAACTTATTAATTACTTTAACGTTTTAGATGCTCATCTAGCATCCTCAGAAGAATTAGAAAAACTAGGTATTGTTGAAGGATTTGTAGGTCCTATAGGCCTTGATATTCCTGTGTATGCAGATATATCAGTTAAAGATCTCCATAACTTTGTTGTTGGAGCAAATGAGAAAGATTACCACTATATAAATGTAAATATACCAAGGGATTTTGAACCTGTAGAGTTTGTAGATTTTTCAACAGCTAGAGAAGGAGACCCTTGTCCTGTATGTAAATCTCCATTAAAGGAAACTACAGGTTTAGAAGTAGGACATATTTTCCTCCTTGGAACAAAGTACTCTGAGGCAATGAAAGCATACTTTGTTGATAAAGATGGAAGAGAAAAGCCTATAATAATGGGTTGTTATGGTATAGGAGTTAGCAGGCTTATGGCAGCAGCTGTTGAGCAAAATCACGATGAAAACGGTATTATATGGCCTGAAAATATAGCTCCGTTTAAGCTTCAAATACTTGCATTAAATACTAAAGATAAAAATGTAATGGACGTTGCAGAAGATATATACCAAAAAGCAAAGTCTAAAGGTATAGAAGTACTGTTTGATGATAGAGATATGTCTCCTGGAGCTAAATTTAAAGATGCAGACCTTATAGGTATACCGTATAGAATTGTAGTTGGAAGAGGAGTAAAAAATAGAAAAGTAGAGTTTCAAAAAAGAGCTAACAATGAGAAGATAGAAATAGAAATAGAAAAAATAGATGAACTCTTAGATAAATTAGTTTAAGGGGAGGGATTTCTCCCTTTTATCTTATAAAATCAATAACATAATACCTGAATTTGATATAATAAAAGTTTGTTATTTTTGAAATAAAAAATTCACAAAAAGGAGTAGGGAATGAGCGTTACTGTTGAAGAAAAAGGATTAGTTAGAACTCTAACTATAGAAGAGTCAGGAGAAAAAATAAAGAACCTAACAAATCAGGTTATAAAGGAAATAGCAAAGCAGGTTAATATACCAGGTTTTAGAAAAGGACATGTACCTGCTTCTGTTATAAAAGCAAGATACAAAGATGTAATTAAAGAAGAAGTAGCAAAGAAGTTTGTTTCAGAAGAACTTAAAAATATTCTTCAGGAAAAAAATCTTTCTCCTGTTTCTCCTGATATAACTTTTGGAGATATAGAGCTTAAAGGTGATACACTAAAGCTTAAAGTTGCTTTTGAAGTTGCTCCAGAATTTGAGCTTCAAGAATATGAAGGAATGGAAATTCCTTCAATAAAATATGAAGTTAAAGATGAAGATGTTGAAAAAGCAATAAACACACTTCTTGAGCAAAGAGCAAAGTATGAACCTGAAGATAAACCTGTTGAAGAAGGAGATCTTATAAAAATTCACTACCACATAATTGCAGACTCAGGGGAAGAAGAGGAGGATGATTTTGAAGTAATAGTAGGTGCAAATCAGCTTAGACCAGAAATTGAAAAAGAGATTATAGGAAAAAAAGTAGGAGATGAAATAGAAGTAGAAAATGTTCCTCTTTATGATGACGAAGGAAAAGAGTTTGGGAAAGCTACAGTAAAAGTAAAAATCTTAGAAGTTAAAAAGAAAATACTTCCTGAATTTAACGACGAGTTTGTAAAAGAAGTTGGTCTTGGTGAAAATGTTGAGGAAGCAAAACAAAAAATAAGAGAAGACCTTCAAAAGAAAGTAGAGGAAGCTAAAAATAGAGAGATAGAGCAAAAAATAATAGACCAACTTGCTCAGCAGTATGATTTTGAAGTTCCATCTTCCTTAGTCAAAGCTGAACTTGAGTATCTTCTGCAAGACTATGCAAAACAGCTTGAGAATATAGGAATAAAACCAAATCAAGAAATGCTTGCAGCTGCAGCTAGAGGTTTAGAACAGACAGCTATAAAGAATGTAAGAGTAATGTTTGTTTTAAATAAAATTGCAGAAAAAGAAGGTATTGAAGTAACTGAAGAAGAGATTAATAAAGAAATAGAAGAACTAGCAAAAGCTTACGGTGCTACCACAGAGCAGATGAGACAGTATCTTGAAGAGCAGGGAACGATAAACAACATTATTTACAGCATTTTAAGAAGAAAAGTCATAGACAAAATAAAAGAAAAGGCTAATATAGTAGAGCTAACTCCAGAAGAGTACGAAGAAAAGTACGGTAAAAAGGAAGAAAACGTAGTTGAAGAATCACAGGAAAAAAAGGAAACTCAGGAGACAGAAGAGGCTAAAAAAGAATAGAAAATTTTTATAAAAGGATTAAATTGTCCCAAAAAATTTTTAATGGAGGCTTTTATGGATAAAAATATAGATAGAATCGTAAGCCAGCTTGTTCCAATTGTTATTGAGCAAACTCCAAGGGGAGAGAGAGCTTACGATATATATTCAAGGCTTTTAAAAGATAGAATTATCCTTTTAGGATTTCCTATAGATGACCATGTAGCTAACCTTGTTGTTGCTCAGCTTTTATTCCTAGAGTCAGAAGATCCTGATAAAGATATTTATATGTATATTAACTCTCCTGGTGGAGTTGTTACAGCAGGACTGGCTATATACGATACAATGCAGTATATAAAACCAGATGTCTGTACAATCTGTATGGGACAGGCTGCATCTATGGGAGCTTTTCTCCTAGCAGCAGGAACAAAAGGAAAGAGGTATGCTCTTCCAAGCTCTAGAATTATGATCCACCAGCCTTTAGGTGGTTTTCAGGGGCAGGCTACAGATATAGAAATTCATGCTAGAGAAATTCTCAGATTAAAGAAGTATTTAAATGAAAAACTTGCTGAGCATACAGGACAACCTTTAGAAAAAATTGAACAGGACACAGAAAGGGATTATTTTATGTCTGCTCA
>JALWKR010000078.1 GCA_027081375.1 Persephonella sp. | reverse complement strand
AGATGGCTGTTCACGTGCCTTTATCTGTTGAGGCACAAATAGAGTCTTATGTTCTAATGCTTTCTACTCAAAATATTCTGTCTCCTGCTCACGGAAAACCAATCACTATGCCTTCTCAGGATATAATCCTTGGTGCTTACTATCTAACTCAGATAGTTGAAGGTTCTAAAGGAGAAGGGAAATTATTTGCAAATGAAGATGAGGCTATTCTTGCATATGATCTTGGAAAAGTTGATTTACTTGCAAAAATAAAAGTTAAAAAAGATGGAAAACTAATAGAAACAACTGTTGGAAGATTAATATTTAACCAGATTCTTCCAGAAGGATTTAGATTTGTTAATGAACCATTAGACAAGAAGAAAATATCAAAACTTATATCTGAGATATACGAGCAGTTTGGAAATGAAATAACTGCCCAAACTTTAGATAAATTAAAAGCATTAGGTTTTGAATATGCAGCAAAAGCAGCTGTTTCTATATCTATAGATGACCTTGTTGTTCCAAAGAAAAAATGGGAAATAGTAAGAAAAGCTGAAGAAGCAGCTGAAAAAGTATGGAAACAGTATGTAGATGGAATTATTACAAAAGGTGAAAGACACAACAAAGTTATTGATATATGGTCACAAACAACAAACGAAGTTACAAGATTAATGTTTGAAGAGATTGAAAAAGCCGAAAGAGTTGAAAATGGAAAAAGATATCCAGGTATATTTAACCCAATCTATATGATGGCACTATCTGGAGCTAGAGGTAACAAGGATCAGATTAGACAGCTTGCTGGTATGCGTGGTCTCATGGCAAAACACTCAGGGGAGTTTATTGAAACACCTATTAGATCAAACTTTAGAGAAGGATTAACAGTTGTTGAGTACTTTATATCAACATATGGAGCAAGAAAAGGTCTTGCTGATACAGCTTTAAAAACTGCTGTAGCTGGATACTTAACAAGAAGACTTGTTGATGTAGCTCAGGACGTTGTTATAACAAACGATGATTGTGGAACGTTAAATGGACTAGCAGTAAGTGCAATAATAGAAAGTGGAGAGATTATTGTTCCTCTCAGAGACAGAATTGTAGGAAGGTATGCTGCAGAAGATATTATAGATCCATACACAAATGAAGTTATTGTAAAGGCTGGAGAAGAAATTGATGAAGAGAAAGCTCAAGCTATAGAGGACGCAGGAATTGAAGAAGTAAAAATAAGATCTGTTTTAACCTGTGAGCAAAGAAGAGGCGTATGTGCAAAATGTTATGGTAGAGACCTAGCTCAGAAAAAACTTGTTGATATAGGAGAGGCAGTTGGTATTATTGCAGCTCAGTCAATTGGAGAGCCAGGAACACAGCTTACAATGAGAACATTCCATATCGGTGGTGCTGCTACAGCTAAAAAAGCTCAAACAAAACATGAAGCTACAAAAGAAGGATATGTAAAACTTCTAAATGTTAAAACAGTTATAGATAGAGAAGGTAAAGAACTTATTATCAATAGAGATGGAGCTATTCAGATAGTTGATGAAAATGGAAAACCATTAGAAAGATTTCCTGTATCTTACGGAAGTATATTAAAGGTAAAAGAAGGACAAAAAGTTAAACCTGGAGATGTTTTAGTTGAATGGGATCCATTCTCTACACCAATAATTGCAGAAGTTTCAGGAGAACTTGAGCTTAGAGACGTTATTCTTGATGTAACGTTAAGGGAAGAAAAGGATCCTATCACTGGAAAAACAATCCTTGATATTAGTTTTATGAGACCTAAGGATGCTGTTCTTCATACACCAAGAATTGTAATTAAAGGAGAAGATGGAAAAGAGTACACATATGACCTTCCAGTTAATACAATCCTTATGCTCTCTAGAGATCAGTTAGAAACTAAATGGGATAAGTGCTTAGCATGTACTGAAGCGGAGCATTCAGATGTGTACCACAATTACTTGCAGGTGAAGAAAGGTTTAAAAGTTCAAGCTGGAGATATTATCGCTAAAATACCTAAGGAGACAGCAAAAGTTAGAGATATTGTTGGTGGTTTACCAAGAGTTGAAGAACTCTTAGAAGCAAGGGAACCTAAGAACAAAGCTGTTGTTTCTGAAATTGATGGAGTTGTTAGAATATATGAAGATGCTGAAGATATAATTGTTTACAACCCTATAACAGGAGAGTCAAAAACTTACGATGTTCCTAAAGATTCCCTTGTTATTGTTAAAAACGGTCAGCATGTTTTAGAAGGACAAAATCTCACTGATGATGGCTCATTAAAAGCTGAATTTGAAGGGGTTGTTAGACTTAAATCTAAAGGGTTCAAGGTTATTGTATTCAACCCTGAAACAGGATTACAAAAAGAGTACTCAATTGCTAAAGGTAAGTTTATTATCGTGAAAGATGGAGAAACTGTAAAAGCAGGGGATCCTCTAACTGATGGTACTCCAAATCCTCACGATATCCTTAAAATTATGGGACCTGAAGAGCTAGCTAAATTCCTTGTTAAAGAAGTTCAAATGGTTTACAGACTTCAGGGAGTTGAGATTAATGACAAACACTTTGAAGTAATTATTAGACAGATACTTAGAAAAGTTAAGATTGTTGATCCAGGAGATAGCAAATTCCTCCTTAATGAAATTGTAGATAAAGTAGATCTAGAGGAAGAAATTAGAAGAATTGTTGAGGAAGGTGGAAGACCTCCTAAAGCTGAGCCTGTTCTTGTTGGTATTACAAAAGCATCTCTATCTACAAGAAGCTGGATATCTGCTGCTTCATTCCAGGAAACAACTAGAGTTCTTGCAGATGCCGCAGTTGAAGGTAAAGAAGATAAGCTTGAAGGTCTAAAAGAAAACGTAATTATTGGTAATATAGTACCTGCTGGTACAGGAATAAGACAGTATGCTGAAGTGGAAGCTATACTTCCAAAAGAAGAAATAGATAAACTATCAGAATAATCCTAAGGCTCCCTTAAGGGAGCCTTTTTTATTATTGGATTAAAAGCTTTTGATGCAACTAAAACCCTGTCTCCAATTTTTATATCCTTAATATCATCTTCGGTTAAAGCTACTTCAACAATGTCTGTCCCTATATTAATAACAGCTAAATAGAGTATATCCGCCTTTTTAATATCAACAACGTATCCAAAAAAAGAAAACTTAGCTGAAACTTCTTTTTTCTTAAAGATATCTAGAGGATTTCCCACTTTTAAGATCTTCCCATTTTCTATATGAACAACAACATCAGAGAGCTTGATAACCTCTTGTGGTTCATGGGAAACTAAAATTGTTGTAAGCTGAAACTTTTGATGAAGTTTTTTTATAAGATCCTGAAGTTTAAATCTGATAGAAAAATCAAGAGATGAAAGAGGCTCATCTAAGAGAAGTATTTCAGGATTTCTTGCTATAGCTCTTGCAAGAGCAACTCTCTGCTGCTGACCACCAGAAAGAGTATTAGGATATCTATCTTTTAAAGGTTCTAGTTCCACATCTTTAAGTATTTCCAATGCTTTTTTAACATCTTTCTTATTCATAGCAAAAAGAATATTTTCTAAAACAGTCATATTTGGAAAAAGTGCGTAGTTCTGAAACACAAAACCAACATTTCTCTTTTGAGGGGGAATATTTATTCCTTTTTCTGTATCAAGCCATACTTTATTGTTTACAACAATCTTTCCTCTATCAGCCTTTTCTAAGCCTGCAATAATTCTAAGAATAGTAGTTTTTCCACTCCCTGATTTTCCAAAAATAGATAAAAAAGTATTTTTATCTGAGGAGAAGGAAAATTTAAGGTTGAACTTTCCTTGAGCTCCTATTAGCTTTTTTTCAATATCTATCTCTATCATTTAAACCTCAAATCTCTTATTAAGAATATATACAGTAAGCAGTGTAAAGAAAGAAATAGCGATTAGAATAGCTGAATATATATGAGCAGATGCATAATCAAGACTTTCTACAGCATCATATATAGCAATAGATACAACTTTTGTTTCTCCTTCTATATTCCCTCCAACTATTAAAACAACTCCAAACTCTCCTATTGTATGGGCAAAGGTAAGAACAATTCCAGTTATTATAGAAGGTTTCATATTTGGAAGAATAACCCTAAAAAGGGTTTGAAGTTTTGTTTTTCCAAGAGTATAACTTGCTTCTATAAGAGATCTATCAACAGACTTAAATCCTGATATTAAAGGATGAACCATAAAAGGAAGGCTAAAAATTAAAGATGCTGCAACTAATCCTTCAAAATGAAAGGCTAGCTGATGTCCAGAAATCTTTTCCCACAAAGAACCTAATAATCCCCTTTTGTTAAAAAGCAAAAGAAGATAAAAACCTAGCACTGTAGGAGGAAGAACGAGAGGAAGAGCAATTAATGCTTCAAAGACAGATTTAAACCTTACTTTTGAATAGGCTATAAAGTAGCCTAAAGGAATACCTATAAAAAACAGTAAAACGGTAGTAACAAATCCAAGCTTAAGGGAAAGAAAAAAAGGATTAAAATCAATACTTTCCACAGCTAGACCTTTTCTAATGATATTTCCGTAGATTTTATTATAGCCTTTATTCTATCTCCCTTTTTTATATCTAATCTGTCAAAAGATTTCCTTGTTATAACAGAGCCGATAGATGTTGTTTTAAGTTTTATTTTTAGATAAGCTACAACCTCACCTAAAGATATATCTTCTACCACACCATCTAAAATATTTTGATGAGAAACGTTTGAAACCTCTCCTTTTGCTACAGCTACTTCTGTTTCTTTGAATAAAAGCCTTATTTTGTTTCCTACTTTAAGGTAATCATTACTTTCAGGAGTATCAAAAACAAGAGTTGAAAGATTACCTTCATTAGTATCTATAACAACTAGCGATATCCCTTCTGAAGAGTGAATATCTTTTATATATCCCTCTAACAAATTCATTAGTTCTCAGGTAGGGAAAAACCGTATTTTTTCAAAATCTTTTTAGCTTCTTTAGAAGAGATAAAGTTAAAAAATCTCATTGCTGTATCAAATCTTTCTTTATCTTCTTTTGCATGTTTTAAGACAGCATAAGCTTGGCGAATTGGACTGTAGCATTTTTCAGATAAAAGATAGTAAATTCCTTCCATCTTTAATCTATCACTTAAAGCTAAAGAAAGAGCAATTATTCCAACATCTACCGCTCCTGATTCTGCATATTGGGCAGTCTGAGCTATATTTTCTCCAACAATAAGTTTATCTCTTACTTTTTCAAAAAGGTTATAGTATTCAAGACATTCCTTAGCAGCAACTCCATAGGGAGCATGTTTCCAGTTTGCAATAGAAATTTTTTTAACTTTTTTATCAAGAAGAACATTTATACCTTTTTTGACATCTATTTCACTATCTTTTCTAGTCCAGAGAACAATCTTTCCATAAGCGTAAAGCTTGATAGGAGATACTGTTAAACCTTTTTCTTCTAGTTTTTTTACATATAATTCATTGGCAGAAAAAATAATATCAAATGGTGCACTGTTTACTATTTGACTATAACCTTTTCCTGATGAGCCAAATATAACTCTAATTCTATCCTGAGGATACTTTTCTTTATATACCTTTTTTAATTCTTTAAAGGCAAAAACTAAATCTGATGCAGCATATATATTAATCTCTCCTGCAAAGGAAACAGCTATTAAAGATAAAAAAGATAGGAAAATCTTTTTCACTAAAATACCTCTAGGGAAATCTTGTTTGATTACAAATTATATCAAAGGTTATACGAGTCGATATGAATAAACTTAGAAAATAACAGTAATTTATTTCTTATTTTTGTTTAAGAGTTTCCTTAACAAAATCTAAAGGAAGCTTAAGAACCTCAGATATTTTCTTAGCATCCCATCCTGTAGCCTGATGCAGGTTTATTACAGCTTCACGTTTTGCTTTTTCTAAACCTTCTTTTAAACCATCTTTAAAAAAGGGATGATTTTCTATAGTTTCTCTATCAAATGTTATTGGCATCTTTTCTACCTCTAATTTGAATTCTTCTACTAATTTAGACCTTATTGTTAATAAGTTCAATAACTTCTTTAAGTAATCCCTTCTTTCTCTTTCTGGTAGTTTATAAAGCTCTGTTAAAATTCCTCTAAAATACTTTTCTGGATTTCTTACATCACATAATACTGCTAATATTTTATCTGTTAGACTATTACTTTTAAACAACTCCTCACAGCTTATTTCTCTTATGTCCATTAGCTTATAGCTAAAGCTTAAGTTTTCCGTTTCTATACTGTCTTTCATATTTAAAGGTTTTTCTCCAACATATAAAACCATTTGTTTTATTTTTTTGTTTGGATATTTAGAAGAGATAAGAACAAAAT
>JALWKR010000077.1 GCA_027081375.1 Persephonella sp. | reverse complement strand
TCTAGCAGAAGGTGAAGATACTGATAATGAATTTATTTTAGATTATAACAAAGCTAAAGAAAAATTCCTTTATAGTTTTATGCAAAAATACCTAGGTACACTTCTCACTATGACTAGTGGAAATATATCAAAGGCAGCTCAGCTTGCGAATATTGAGAGACAGTCTCTACAAAAACTTTTAAAGAGATATAACGTTGATCCTTCTAAATATAGAATAAAGTAGGGGAAACCTGTTAGATTTCCCCTCTTTCTTTTAATATTCTAATTCCTTTATCTCCAATATCCTTTCTGTAGTGAGCACCTTCAAAGTGTATCTTTTCAACAGCTTTATAAACCTTCTCTTTAGCTTCAGGAAGAGTATTTCCTAACGCTGTAACAGTTAAAACTCTACCTCCAGCAGTAACAAGTTTTCCATCTTTTATATCTGTTCCTGCATGGAATACAACAACATCAGGGTCTTTTTCTGCTTCTTCTATTCCTGTTATCACTTTTCCTTTTTCATAAGAACCAGGGTATCCTTTAGATGCCATTACAACACCAATAGACCATTTGTCACTCCATTTTGGCTTTACTTCATCTATTTTTCCTTCAAGAATATCAAGTATGTGTTCAACAAGATCTGTTTCTAGTCTTCTCATTATTGGCTGGGTTTCAGGATCTCCCATCCTAACGTTAAACTCAAGAACATTAATTCCTTTTGGACCTATCATAAGACCTGCGTACAGAAAACCGCACATCTCACGGCCTTCTTCTTTCATTCCTTTTAATGTTGGATACATTATCTTTTCAAGTATTTCCTTCTCTATATCAGGAGTAATTACAGGAGTTGGAGAGTATGCTCCCATACCTCCAGTATTTGGACCTTGGTCATTATCATAGACCCTTTTATGATCCTGAGAAGTAGCCATAGGAACAAGTTTTTCTCCTTTTACCATAGCGATATATGAGGCTTCTTCTCCTTCTAAAAACTCTTCAATAACTATTCTTTTTGAAGCTTCTCCAAACTTTCCAGCAAACATATCTCTTATTGTCTGAATAGCCTCCTCTTCTGTGTTTGCTATAATCACCCCTTTTCCAGCGGCAAGACCATCTGCTTTTATAACAATTGGCGTTCCCATCTTTTTTACAAAATCTATAGCATCTTTTTCATTATCAAATGTTTCATAGAACGCTGTAGGGACACCGTACTTCTTCATAAAGTTTTTAGCAAAAACTTTAGATGCCTCTAAAATAGCAGCATTTTTTCTGTGTCCAAATATCTTTAATCCTGCTTCTTCAAATGCATCAACTATTCCTTCTGATAGAGGCTGTTCTGGACCTACAACTGTTAAATCTATTCCTTCTTCTTTTGCAAACTTCACAAGATTTTCTATATCTGTTGGAGATATATCTACTTTTTCTGCAATCTGCCATATACCTGCGTTACCTCTAGCAACGTACAGTTTTTTTACTAAAGGACTTTGTTTAATTTTCCATGCTAATGCGTGTTCTCTTCCTCCGTTTCCAACAACTAATACTTTCATCTATTTTCGCTCCTCACACTTTATATTTCTTTAAAAACATCTTCTTCTAATTTGGTTAAATAAGCATAGCTCTCTCTTTCTCTTATAACGTAGAACTTTGAGCCATCTACAAGAACTTCAGCAGCTCTTGGTCTAACATTGTAGTTTGAGGACATTGAAGAGCCATAAGCCCCAGCACTCATTATAGCAAGGTAGTCTTTTCTTTGAACATCGTCTATTTCTCTATCTAAAGCAAAGAAATCTCCTGTTTCACAGATAGGTCCTACTATATCAGCAACCACTTTTTTATCCTTTTTGTCTAAGGAAACAATATGGTGGTAAGCATTATACATAGCAGGTCTTAGAAGATCGTTCATACCACTATCAACAATGATAAAGTGCTTATCTCCCTTATCTTTTGTAAAAATAACCTGTGTTATAAGAGCCCCAGCTTCCCCAACTAAAGAACGTCCAGGTTCTAGAATAAGTTTTAAACCTGTAGATGAAACAATTGGAAGTATTCCTTTTGCTAAATCTTCTGGTGTTGGTGGGTTATCTTCAGGTTTATACCTTATTCCAAGACCACCTCCAATATCAAAATACTGAAGCTCTATTCCTTCTTTTTTTAACTTAAATACCATATCAGCTGTTTTTTCTACAGCTTCCATATATGGAGATATCTCCATTATTTGAGAACCAATATGACAGTGAATTCCAATAACTTCTATATTCTTTAAAGAAACAGCCTTTTTACAGATATCTAAAGCTTTATCTATGTCAATACCAAATTTACTTTCTCTTAAACCTGTTGATATATAAGGATGAGTTTTAGGGTCAACATTTGGATTTATCCTTATAGACACTCTTGCTTTTTTCTCATTTTTTCTAGCAAGCTCATCTAAAACATCAAGTTCCATTTCACTTTCAACATTAAAGGAGAGAATATTTTCCCTTAGAGCAAACTCTATTTCAAAATCTGTTTTTCCAACTCCAGCATAAACAATTTTTTTTGCAGGAATTCCTGCTTTTCTAGCTTTATACAGTTCTCCCCCTGAAACTATATCACACCCAAAATCTGCTTTTTCAAATATCTTTAAAATAGATAGATTAGGATTTGCCTTAGCCGCATAACATATAAGAGTGTTATAGCTTGAGAAAGCATCTCTATAGGCTTTTATTTTTTCTTCTATAGCCTTTTTACTGTAAACGTAAAAAGGTGTACCAACTTTTTTTGCAATATCTTTAATAGAAATTTCTTCACAAAAAAGTTCATTATTCTTATAGTAAAAATTTTCATTTATCACATAATCCATTTTTGTTTTATTTTGCCTCCTATAAAAAATTGTCTTAAAATGTATTTATAAAATGATACTATAACTTTTTTCTTAGAGAGAAGGACTTTGAGTGTAGAAATTAAAGGGATTACTGTTCCAGCTTTGCTTATAAAATTGGATAAAGAAAAATCTGTTGAAGAAAATATTAAGGAAATAGAAAAAAAGCTCTCTTCAACATTTTTTAAAGGTTCTGTTTGTGTTCTTGATACAAGTTCAATAAAACTATCTCATGAAGAAAAAAAACAGATAGAAGAAGTGCTAAAAAAATACAATTCAAAAATTCTAGGGTATAAACATTTACAAACAACAGAAGAAAAACAAACTTCTGAGGATAAAAAGGAAGAAAAGCTACCAGAAATTAAAGAAAAAACTTCATTAAAAATTATCCCAAAAACTGTTAGAAGTGGACAGAGGATTGAGCACGATGGAGATATTCTTATCTTAGGAGATGTAAACCCTGATGCTTACATAATAGCCTCAGGAAATATTATAGTTATGGGTACATTAAGAGGATTTGCTCATGCTGGAGCAAATGGAGATGAAACAGCTATAGTATTAGCTTTAAAACTAATGCCTCAACAACTTAGAATTGCAAATTATATAACTCGTTCTCCAGATGAAGTAGAAGAGCCTGAATATCCAGAAAAAGCTTATATAGAAAATAATCAAATTATTATAGAAAGAATTTAAAACCTGAGGTGTAAATTATGTCTGCTAGAGTTGTAGTAATAACATCAGGAAAAGGTGGTGTTGGAAAAACCACTGTAACAGCAAATTTAGGAGTAGCTTTAGCAAGACTAGGCAAAAAGGTTCTTGCTATTGATATGGATATAGGTCTTAGAAACCTTGATATGATTTTAGGATTAGAAAATAGAATTGTTTATGATATAGTTGATGTAGTAGAAGGTAGAGTTCCTCCAGAGAAAGCCTTTGTGAAAGATAAAAGAGGCTTATCTTTATATCTACTTCCTGCGGCTCAAACTAAAGACAAAGATGCAGTAAAGCCAGAGCAACTTCAAGAAGTAGTTGAGCAAGTGAAAGATAACTTTGATTATGTTCTTATAGATTCCCCTGCAGGGATTGAAGGAGGATTTAAAACAGCCGCTTCTCCTGCTAAAGAAGCTCTTGTTGTAACAAATCCAGAGGTTTCTTCAGTAAGAGATGCTGATAGAATTATTGGCTTACTTGAGCATATGGAAAAGGAAAAAATACAGCTTGTTGTTAACAGACTTAGAATGCGTCAGGTTAAAAAAGGAGAGATGCTTTCTGTTGAAGATATAGAAGAGATACTTCAGATACCAAAAGTTGGTATTATTCCAGAAGAAGAAAAGATGGTTGATTTCACAAACAAAGGGGAGCCTATAGCTCTTCATGCAGATAAGTACTCTGCAGGAAAAGCGTTTTTTAACTTAGCGAGGAGACTAGAGGGGGAGAGTATTCCATTTACAGAAATGGAAGAGAAAAAAGGATTTTTCAGTAGATTATTCGGGAGATAAGAGCTATGTCTATATTTGATCTATTTAGAAAGAAAAAATCCTCCTCTGTTGCAAAGGAAAGACTGATGATGGTTCTCTCTTATGAGAGAAAGGGACTTCCACCAAATTTTGCAGAACTCCTGCAAAAGGATTTAGTACAGGTATTTAAAAAATATCCTCAGTTTGATGTTGAAAAAATAGAGGTTGAGATTAAAAGTAATGGTGGAATGGATGAGCTTTGGGTAAGCATTCCCTTTGGAAAAAGTAGATAGAGGTGTTGATGGAAAAGATAGTAGCAGCATTTCCTAAAGGAAGATTGTTTGAACAGACAATAGATATTTTTCACAGAGCAGGAATACTTCCTGAACCTATAAAACCAGAGTCAAGAAAACTTATTCTAGAAACAGAAAGATTTAAATTTCTACTTGTTAGGGCTAAAGATGTTCCTACATACGTTGAATATGGTGTAGCAGACATTGGTGTTGCAGGAGATGATGTTCTCCTTGAAAGTAGGGCTCAGGTTTACAGACCTGTTGATTTGGGAATTGGAGCCTGTAGTATTGTTGTAGCTGGACTTCCTGAGAGTAAAGATTTTTACAACTCAAATCCAACTTCTTTAAAGGTTGCTACAAAGTATCCAAAAATTGCCAAATCATTTTTTTCAGATAAAGGAGTAGAAGCTCAAATTGTTGAGCTGTATGGCTCTATAGAACTAGCTCCTTTACTTGGACTTGCAGATTTTATTGTGGATATAGTAGAAACAGGAAGAACCTTAAAAGAAAATGGACTTGTAGTTATAGACTATATAAGACCTTCATCAGCAAAGCTTATAGTAAACAGGGCCAGCTTTAAAACAAAAAATAAGGATATATCTTATGTTATTTCTAAAGTAGAAAAACTACTAAAAGGGGAAAATAAATGGCCTGTGAAACAGCCTTAGAACATTTAAAAGTTATTATCCTTGCAGCAGGAAAAGGAACAAGATTTAAATCAAAAAAGCCTAAAGTTCTCCATGAAATCCTTGGAAAGCCTATGCTTTTCTATGTTTCAATGGCTGCAAAATGGCTTTCTCCTGATGAGATTATATACGT
This sequence comes from Persephonella sp., assembly GCA_027081375.1. Lineage (GTDB taxonomy): Bacteria > Aquificota > Aquificia > Aquificales > Hydrogenothermaceae > JAADDV01. Next base: position 922 of record JALWKR010000077.1, on the reverse strand, counting down.
AGTAGGACATCAAAAAGAGAAAGTAAAAGAGTATATAAACTGCGATGGATGTAAGTTTGTTGAGCAAGACCAGCAGCTTGGTACAGGACATGCTGTATCTTTAGCAAAGGAGCATTTTAAAGATTTTGATGGACTTGTTCTAATCCTAAATGGTGATACTCCACTGATAAAAGGAGAGACACTGAAAAACGCTGTTAAGTATATGGAAGCCCTTATAAGATACGAAGGAGCAAATGCCTCAAACTTTAGAGGATATAGAAATGAAAATGTTGCAGGAGTTGTTTTAACTGCCAGAGTTTCAAATCCATATGGTTATGGAAGAATTATTAAAGATGGTAATCATATAATCCAAAAAATTGTTGAAGAAAAAGATGCTACTCCAGAGGAGCAGAGAATAAATGAGGTAAATTCAGGAATATATATCTTTTATGCACCTTATTTAGCAAAGGTTATAGATAAACTTGATAACAACAATGCCCAGAAGGAGTTTTATCTCACAGATGTTATAAAACTCCTTAGAGAAGAAGGAAAGGATGTTTATGCTCTTGAGATACCAGATCCAACAGAGATACTAGGAGTAAATGATAGATGGGAGCTTGCTAGAGCTGAAAATATTCTTAAAAACCAATATATGTACTTCTGGGCTCTTAATGGAACAACATTCCACAATCCTGAAACTGTGTGGATAGAGTTTGATGTGGATTTATCTCCAGATGTTGAGATATTCCAGAATGTTATGCTTCAGGGAGAAACTTCCATTGGAGAAGGAACAGTAATAGGAGCAAACAGTATCATCAAAAACTCAAAAATTGGAAAAAATGTAAAGATACTTCCAAATACAGTAATAGAAGATAGTGTTATTGAAGACAATACAGTTATTGGACCTTTTGCAAGAATTAGAAACAATGCAGTTATAAAAGAA
>JALWKR010000076.1 GCA_027081375.1 Persephonella sp. | reverse complement strand
TATCTGAAACCTTTAAAGCCCTTTCTAAATTTACATATTCTCCAATTTTTAAAAATTTTAAGTTTGACCTGTCTAATGTTTCTTTTGAAACGTCAAATGAAAATCCTCTATCTGAAAGGGAAACTACTGTAAGGCATACACCGTTTACAGCAACACTATCTCCAATTTTGATATCCTCTAATATATTTTTCGCTTCTATAGAAACATTTATTCCGTCTACTTTTCTATTAATTTCCTTTACCTTACCAACTTCTTCTATAAGCCCTGTAAACATTTTCCTTCTCTAGCTGTTTGTATATAACATAATTAGTATAAACTTTTTTCACATAATTTCTTGTCTGTAGATATGGCATAAACTCAACAAACTCTGCTGGATCAGTTATTCTGTTTTTCTTTATTGTCTTTCTAACTATTACACCACCACCGTTGTAAGCAGCAATCGCATAAAACTTATTTCCTTTAAATATCTTAAGAAGATAATCTAAAAACCATTTTCCGTATCTTATGTTTCTCTTATGTTCAAAAAGTTTATAAGGGGAATAATCTTTATCTCCTAATTTTTTTGCTATCCATCTTCCTGTAGAAGGCATTATCTGCATAAGTCCCACAGCGTTAGCATAAGAAAGGGCATACTTGTTAAAAAAACTTTCCTGTCTCATAACTGCATAAACAAGATTATCTTTTTCTATATCAATAAAAGGTTTTGGATATGCTTTATCAGCTCTAAAATGCTTTTTACTAAAATACCATGCTGTTTTCTCTGGAAATACAACAGAAAGTTTTAAGTATGTATTAATATCTTTTGATTTTCTTCTTATGTAATCAGCTTCTAGATATGCATAGTCATAAAGATTAGAGTTTTTTAAATACTCAATAAGTCTAAAGTTTTTATCAAGGTAAACATTTTCCTCCCAAGGTTTATAAAGTCTAAAAGAAACCTTTCTTATTTTTATCTTTTCTTGTGCTAAAACTTTATAAAAGTCAGTATAATCAGAGTTTGAGGCTTTATAAAGATATCTAAAAGCCTTACTTTTGTTTATATGTCTAAGGGTAAGATAAAGCCAGTAATTAATTTTATTTTTTTCTTTTTTAGAGAAGACATCCTGCTTTTCTGAAAGGTATAGATATGCTCCAAGGTAGTCTTTAGATCTGTATTTATTTAAAAATGTAAACCATACTTTATCTGAGTAAGCCTTTGAATCATTATCAATTAAAGATGCATAAAAGTAAAAACTTTTATTATCTCTTCTATAAAAAGCAGAACGCATATATCCTCTTGCTATCTTGTTAGCTTTCTCTTTAAGCCCTAATTTTTTCATTTCATTAAGAATTTCTGCTTTCTTTTTCTTCCCGTATGCATAGCTAACTTTATATCCAAGAAGTTTTTTATAGAATGGATGATTTTTATCTATTTTTGCTAAAAGCTTTTTAACTGTTTTATATTTTTTTAGCTTTGAGTATATCCTTATTTTGTAATAATCCTTTTTAGGAGACTCATCTATATACGCAAGAAGATAAGAGGCTCTTTTAGGCATTCTTTTCTTTAAAAGAATATCTATTGCCTGAAATATCTCTTCATCTACAAGGGAAGGAATAAGTTTCAAAAGGGTTTTATATCCGTAAAATCTGTCATAAGGGTATTTTAATGCTAGATTTTTTTCTATCCTTTCTGCTTCATCTACTAAACCCTTTTCCTTAAATATCTGACTTTTTAGATACAGATAAAAAGGAATATCCTCTTTCTTTAGAGCTTTAGGGTCTACTTTTCTTATGTATAGATAAGATTTATAAAGATTTTCGTTTAGGTATTTCTTTGCTAAGTATAGATAAGCATAATGACTTATTGCAAAATTATTTTCTTGTTGGAGTTTTCTCTCTAAAGGAAGAATGTCTAAATCTATTATGTCAGCAGACAAAAGAGCAAAGTAATCTTTGTAGGGAGAAAAATAATCAGGTACTTTCTGCATACATTTAAAACTCTCTAGGTATCTTTCCTTTTCAAATAGTAAATAACAGTTTTCAAAAGAGTAAACTGGTTCCTTAAGTAGAAAACCACTTAGGAGTGTAAGTGCCAGTACTTTCTTCATATCTTTAACTCTATTGTAAATTTTGTCCCCTCTCCATACTTACTTTCCATATTTATTATGCCGTTATGGCTGTAAACAATTTTGTAAACCATAGGAAGCCCAAGACCTGTTCCTTTTTGCTTTGTTGTAAAAAACGGCTTAAATATTTTCTCTTTATATTCGTCCTTTATTCCAATTCCATTATCCTCTATCGATAAAACAACTATATTGTGATTTTTTTTCTTTTCTATTTTAGTTGTTATTTTAATATATTTTTTGTCTGAATTTTTCTCTTTTAACGCATCTAGAGCATTAAGAAGTAAGTTAAATATAACCTGTCTCATAAGATTTTTATCAAAGGGGAATGGGGGAATATTCTTATCAAATTCGTAAATAATATCTATGCCTTCATCTTCAAAATCATCTTTCAAAAGTTCTATTGAATGTTTTATCTCCTGATTAAAATCTCCTATCTCAAACTTCGGTTCAATAAGCTTTGAAAAGTTCAGAAAGGAGACAGTTAGTTCATTTAGTCTATTTACTTCATTTTTTATTATTCCTGAAAACTCTCTGACAAGTTCATTATCTATATTGTGTCTCAGATAGTTTGCAGCATTTCCAATAGCATAAAGAGCATTCTTAACTTCATGGGCTATTTTTGCACTCATCTCTCCCATTGTTGCCATACAGTTTAATGTTTCCCTTTCTTTATGTGCCTGTTCTAGTTTTTCGAGATAATCTTGCAAAGAAGCAACCATCATATAAAAGCTCAATGTTAACTGCTGTATTTCGTCTCCTGCATATTTTTTAAAAACTTCACATGATGAACATTTATCTAGAGCCTGATTTCCTATATCTTTCAGAACCTCTTTTCCATTATCAGTTGTAAGCCAGCAGTATTTTGAAAGCTCTTTTTCGCATTTAACAGGTTTTTTTGAGAAGCTTTCTAGTTTTATAAGATCAGTCATATTGGAGTTTGTAAGATTTAAGAGTTTTTCTTTTAGCTCCCTTAAAGGTTTTACAACATATCCTGATATGAGAAATGTCCCTGCAGCTGAGAAGATAATTACAAATGTTGCAATAAATAATGTTTGAAGAAGAATTTTTATAAGGTCTTTATCAATACTTTTTTTCAAAATATTCAGGTCATACTGAACAAAGACGTACCCTAGGATATAATCCTCTACCTTTACAGGATAGTAAAGATTGATAAGATTTCTATGTTGCACTCTGTAAGGCTCTTTTTTAAAAAGTTTTATTTTTTCTTTATCAACGGTTCCTAGATTTTTTAAGTCTATATCTCCTATAACTCTTCCTTCAGGAGAATATATATGAACATCTGTAACAGAAGTTATATTTTTTAAACTTTCAACTAACTCATTTATCTTTTCAAGATTAGAAGTTATAAACTCTTCTTTATAGCTTTCTATAACACTTTCTATCGTTTTTCCTATACCGTTTTTCTTTTCAACAAGTATCTTTTGTTCAAAGCTAAAAAATGTAAATAGTATCGCACCAATTAAGACAAACAGTATGTATATAGATGTAGAGAGAGCAACTTTCCATTGGATAGACAATTTTTTAAACATAGGAAATCCTTTGACAGAAGAAATGCCAAAAAATCTAGTTTTTTACGCTAGCCTAATTGGTTAAGAGTTTAGTTAGAAAATCTCAAAAACTATTTAAAACTTTAGGACATCTTTAACAAAATCAATAGGAAGCTTTAAGACCTCAGCAATTTTTTCAGCATCCCATCCTGTAGCTTGATGTAGATTTATAACATCTTCACGTTTTGCTTCTAATTTTCCTTTTTCTAATCCTTTTTTTAAACCTTTTTCTAAACCTTCTTTTAAACCATCTTTAAAGAAAGGATGATTTTCAATAGTTTCCCTATCAAATGTTATTGGCATCTTTTTCACCTCTAACTTGAATTCTTCTACTAATTTAGACCTTATTGTCAGCAAATTCAATAATTTTTTTAAGTAATCCCTTCTTTCTCTTTCTGGTAGTTTATAAAGTTCTGTTAAAATTCCTCTAAAATATTTCTCTGGATTTCTTACATCACATAATACCGCTAATATTTTATCTGTCAGACTGTTACTTTTAAACAACTCCTCACAGCTTACCTCTCTTATGTCTTTTAGTTGGTAGCTAAATGATAGATTTTCTATTTCTATACTGTCTTTCATATTTAAAGGTTTTTCGCCAACATACAAAACCATCTGTTTTATTTTTCTGTTTGGATACTTGGAAGAAATAAGAACAAAATACTCAAGCATTCTAAAAGGCATATTTTTATCGTTATGGGTTTGCAGTTCCAAATGAAAAATAGAGCCATCTTCAAGTTCGACGAGAAAATCAGCTCTTCTTTCTTTTACTTCTGGTAGAGATGTATCTAGAAGTTTTTTAGCATTTTTTCCTGAAAGTATTTGAACAAATTTAGGTGGAATTCCCTGAATTATATCTCTAAGGGTTATATCTATTTTTCCCAAAGTTTTTAACCTTTTAAACAAATTTTAAACTTTTTCGATATAATGTGCTTGGATGTTTACTATTTGTTAAGGAGTTAGAGTTAATTTTGAACTATAAAAATATGACTAACCACACTCCCACTTATAGCCTATTCCTCTTACTGTTTTTATACACTTGCCGTAATTTTTTAGCTTTTCTCTAAGATGTTTTATATGGACGTCAACTGTTCTGTCATAAACGTCGTATTCATTTTCCCATACATTATCTAAGATTTCTTCTCTTGAAAAAACTTTTCCTGGTGAACCTGTAAGTAGGAGAAGAAGTTTAAACTCTTTAGATGTTAGGTTGACAGGGGTATCTTCTATTAAGACTTTAAACTTATCAGGATATATCTTTAACCCTTCTGCAGAGATGATTTTCTCATCGCTTTTAGTTTTTTCCCTATATGTTCTTCTCAAAACAGCTTTTATTCGTGCTATAAGTTCCATAAAAGAAAAAGGCTTTGTTATATAGTCATCTGCTCCAAGTTCTAGCCCTACTATCTTGTCTATTTCAGTGCTCTTTGCTGTTAGCATAATAATGGGAATGTATGAAAGTTTGTTATCAGACCTTACCATCTTGCAAAACTCTAAACCATCTATATCAGGAAGCATAATATCAAGAAGAATAATATCAGGCTGTTCTTTTGATAGGCTCTCATAGGCATCTTTGCTGTTAAAAAACTGTTTAACCTTAAAACCTTCTTTCTTCAGATTATACGCTACTAGCTCGTTTATATCTTCGTCATCTTCAACAATATAAACAAAAGGCATGAAATTCTCCTGAAATTTAGGTGTTAACAATATATAAAATATCAAAATTCTTATTAGAAGCTATGAATTTTCTAGTGTGTTTGTTTTCTATTTTTCTAGAGTATACGATCACTTACTGTTTCTTCATGAAGCTTTTATGCATGCATATGTTTTAGGCATTTTATTTTCTTTATAAGGGCTGTAAGCTTTTTATCAATGCAGAAAAAATGCAGAAATGTATCAATAACAATTTTCATTCTAACTCAAAACTTTTTTTGTATTCTTGCCAAGCTTCTTGCCTACCTTTTTCTACTTCCTGCCAGTATTCTTCTTCTGAGAAGATATTTTTTAATTCTTTAGACAGTTCTTTTATATCCTTTTCTAGTTTAATAAATTCCAAATATTCTTCTATTTTCTTTTTAAAAGCCTCTTTGCCTATTTCATAAATTTCTTCATCTGGTATCTCTATTGTTAGTTTCATTATACTCGCCTCATTAAAATATTTAATAGCTTGTTTTATAGAAAATAAAACATAGAAAGAATTTTACCACAAGACTATAATTTCCATATTATATAAATTTCAACATTCTACTTTATTAAAACTAGCAATAAATATTTCAATGATTATTTCAGCAGGAGTATTCAAACACGGCCAGTACCAAATTTGCTATAATCATTTCTTATGTTAAAAAGGGTCTTGATTTTCCATTTTCTTCTGCTTGATATAAGGATTTTATACGTTTTATCTGGACATATAGACCTGTCTACAGAAGAAGCTCAGTATTGGCTCTGGTCTAAATATTTAGACCTTTCCTACTACTCAAAGCCACCTTTAATAGCCTATATGAATGCTCTCTCAACATCTATATTAGGAGATACAGAGTTAGGAGTAAGAATAAATGCTATTGTTATAGGATTTCTAATTGGTGTTTTAACGTATTTTTTTGTATTAGATATTTTTAAAGATTTTTTTGATAAAAGAAAAGATTTAGAGATTTTTG
>JALWKR010000075.1 GCA_027081375.1 Persephonella sp. | reverse complement strand
TACACTTTAGATTTAACAGGTTTTGAGCCTATGAGTGACATTGAAATAAAACTTGAAGTTTCAGATGGAGTGAATACATCTGAAAGTACAACAACAGTTCACTATGGTAATCCAGGTGATATTAATATCATTATTCAATAATTAAGGAGGGTTTTTGTAATGAAGAAAAGCGTTAAGCTTTTAACTGCAGCTTTACTAGCTGGTGCGGCTACTTTCGTGGCATCTTGTGGAACTGGGGGGGAAAGTAGCTCTTTAGGAAGTGATGAACAAGTTGGAACTGCTTCTTTAAGTGTAGCGGTTAAGTTTCCAAATGGAATTACTCCCCAGTACATTGATAATGATATTCAGTGTATAGAAGTTAGTTACTACAAAGGTACAGTAGAGAGACATGTTGTATTAACCCCAGAAAATCCAACAGGAACAATAGAAAATATTGTTCCAGGAAGAGCTAAAATTGAGGTAAGAGCTACAGATGCTTACTATCAGGACAATGACACAGGAGAGTTTTACTGTGAAGGAAATGAGATGGATTTTGTTAGAGTTTTTGCAGAGTTAAAAGATGGAATGAATAATCTTGTTACAACATTGATATCTCCTGCTAGATGGGTAATTGTTGACAACAATGATGAACCTGTGGAAATAGTCTTTAATAAGATTAAAACAGACTCTACTGAGAGAATTTCAGCTTTTGATATTAGCAAGTGGTATACGGGAGGTCCTTATTATGCTTCTTTAGATTTTAATAAACCATCTGGAAAAAGTTGGTATAGCGTAGAATTTAGAGGAAATGATCTTTATGCGGATAATGATTCAGAGCTTGGTTATGGTTGTACTTCTGAAAAATGTGTAACTGAGGGGTTTTATCTTAACCAGTTTGTAGGTCCTGATACTTCAAAAAATGCATTTGAAACAGAGCCAGTAGCTTTAGCTCCTGTTCAAGTTGGAAATGATATGCTTCATAGAGAATTTTGGATAATGGGAACAAAACCTCTATATGGTGAGCAATTTATTGAGGATGGAGAAAATTATGATATTACACGTACATTTAAAGCTATACAAGCTGACAATACAGATATTATTGAAGATTTTGAAAGTAGATTTGGATACACAAAAGTTGTTGATGCAACTCATATGGAAGGAAGCATCTTAGAAATTTTAGAAAAAGAAAAAAGTGTTGAAGTTACATGTTCTACAGATAAAGATGGAAACAACGTAATAGGATGTCCTGAAGGATTAGCAAACCATATACCAGATATGAATAATAATGGTGGAATGGATAATGATATGTTTGGTGGAAATGACCAGACGTTTGACAATGACAACTACTCTGGAAATGATATGACTGGTGGAAACGACATGGTAGGAGATAACGATAACTTTGGAGGAAATGATCAAGTTGGACCTCAGTCTATTAACATAGCTGCTATTGATGATAATGACTGTTACAGAGATGTAAATGTTATAGAACAAGAAGTTATAAATTACCTAAACTCTCCATTTGCTTACTGTGAACCTATTCCAACAACTCCATTCTACTGTGATTACAATATGGATGGAGTTATAAATGATAATGATGATATCAACGGAGATGGATTTGTAAACGACAACGATAACTACTACATTATAATACGTACTACTACACTAACAGATGTTTGTGTATATCCATTTAGAGCAAAAGCTGAGAAAATACCTCCAAAAGAAATTAATGTTTATATTCAAAACAAATAAACTTCTCAAGGGGCTAAAAGCCCCTTCCTTTTTCTTTTAAATCAAGCACAATCATTGATTTTCAATATACTTCCCCTTTAGAATGATGTTATCTATCTAAATTCAGAGGTCTTTTAATATGAAAAAGTCTTATCTTATTATCCTTTCAACTGTATCCATATCCTTATCTTCTCTAGCAGCAGCTTATAAAATTCCTGAACAGTCTAACTTTTCTATGGGAACAGCAGCAGCGTACTTTTCAAGTGCAAATAAAGCAGACGCTGCTTACTACAATCCAGCAAATATGGTTTTTATCACAGCTAAAGATAAGGTTATAACAGAAATAGGAACAAGATACATCTACCTTCCAAGAATAACTTTTAAAGGAAAAGCTTTAGATCCTGTTATGCATACTTTTGTTATATCTGACGCAAAAACAAAGAGGGAATACTTTTTAGTCCCTTACTTTCATATGGTTCTCCCTTCTAGCTCTAATATAAGATTTGGAATGTATTTTACAACCCCAGCAGGTTTATCAAAAAGATGGTCAGCTGAAATACCTCGCTCAACAGCAGAAGAGTTTACATTAAAAGTTTTTGAACTTGGAACATCTGCAGCATTAAAAATCTCTGACAAATTTTCTGTTGGAGGTTCTGTAAGAGCAGTATATGCAACAGGGCAGATAAAATACAGATATCCTGGTGTATATAGATTAAATATGAGTGGAGATACAAACTACAGATTTGGGTACACTCTTTCTGCCACAGCTAAGATAACCCCTTCTTTAACAGTATCAACGTTATACAGGTCTAAGGTAAATCTTAAGGTTTATGGAGATGCAAAGGGGTATTTGTATAAGATAGGATATGGTTTATATCCTATTGCAACTCAAGGAACTGTTCAGGTTCCTCTACCAGCTGAATGGAGAATAGGAGCTTCTTATAAGCTCTCAAGCACAATTTTTGAGTTAACTTTTGAAAGAACATTCTGGAACAAATATCAAAACCTAAACTTTAACTTTAAAGATCTCGCTGTTGAAAGTACTTTAGGAAAAACTATACCTAAAAACTGGCATGACAGTGATACAATCAGATTTGGGGTTATTCATACCTTCAATCAAAGATTTACAGGTATGTTTGGAATAGCCTACGATGAAACTCCAATTCCTGAAAAAACATTAGGTTTTGAACTACCAGATTCAAACGGATGGATATTCAGTATAGGAGGTTCATACAAAATAACAAATAACTCTGAAATAGGAGTTTCATATCTGTTTTTCAATAAAATAGAGAGAAATGTTCAAAACTCAAAAATAGATGGTAGATTTGAGGATTTGTCTGCACATCTTATAAATGTTTCACTACAATACAGCTTCTAAGGGGGAAGTATGACTACAAAAGTGGCTCAGTATATATACAATAACTTCTATGAAGTTATAGATAAAAATGCAAGGACATATGCAAAGAAACCAATTATATTTGAGGATGATAAAAAAATAACAAACAAAGAACTAAAAGAAAAAGTAGACAGCCTTGCAAGATATTTTGATATTTTAGGAGTTAGAAAAGGAGATAAAGTAGCAATTCTCCTTACAAATTCAAAAGAGTTTATCTACAGCTTTTTAGCAGTTGGAAAGCTAGGTGCTGTACCTGTTCCTATTAATACTTTTTTAAAAAAGAATGAGATTGAGTATATCCTTTCTCACAGCGATGCAAAACTTCTTATAACTCAAAACAAATTTGAAAAAGAGCTTGTAAATGTATTTGAAAACACTGCTGTTGAAAAAATAGTCTGGGTAGGTGGATATAAAATACATAATGAAAAAAACTTCCCATTTGAAGAAGGGTTAACAATCAAGGATTATGAACATATCACTCCAAAAGCAGAGATTGATGATACAGCTGTGATTATTTACACCTCAGGAACAACAGGTAAACCTAAAGGAGTAATGCTTTCCTACAGAAACATTTTTTCAAATATAGAAAACATTGTTCAACTTGGAAATATCACCTATAAAGACAGATTTATTGTCTACCTTCCTATGTTTCACACATTTACTTTAACAGCAACAATTCTTCTTCCCCTTTACACAGCAAGTCCTATGGTTGTTATAAAGTCAATATTACCTTTCTCAAATATACTGAAACAGACCCTTTTAAAAAGAGTAACCATATTTATGGGAGTACCAGAGGTTTACAACGCATTATCAAAGGCAAAGCTTCCGTGGTATTTTACAAAACTTCACAGAATAAGATACTTTATATCAGGAGGAGCTCCTCTCCCAAAAGCAACACTAGAAAGAATGAGAAAAAAATTTCCAAAAACTCCTCTACTTGAAGGATACGGTCTTTCAGAATGTTCTCCTGTTGTTTCCATAAATAGACCTGAAAAACAAAAAGATTTATCTGTTGGTCCTCCTCTCCCTGACTATGAAGTTAAGATTGTTAACGACGATATGGAAGAATTATCAATAGGGGAAATAGGAGAGATTATAGTAAAAGGTGATAATGTTATGCAGGGTTACTATAAAGACCCCACTGCAACAGAGGAAACAGTAATAAATGGATGGCTTTTAACAGGAGATCTTGGTTATGTGGATGAAGATGGATACATATACATAGTAGACAGAAAAAAAGACCTTATTATTTCTAAAGGAATAAACATATATCCTAGAGAAATAGAAGAAGTTTTAAACACTCATCCTTATGTTGATGCTTCTGCTGTTGTTGGAAAAAAAGATGAAACTCATGGAGAAATCCCTGTTGCTTTTGTTCAGCTAGTAGAAGATGCTCCTCCTGTATCAGAAAAAGACCTTAGGGACTTTTTAAAAGATAAACTAGCAAGTTATAAAATACCAAAGCATTTTTATATAGTAGAACAACTTCCAAGAAATGCTACAGGAAAAGTCTTAAAAAGAGTATTAAGAGATCAAGTTAATAGGAAAAAATAAAAAGCCTGCCTAGGCAGGCTTTATTACTACTCTTTTTCTGGTCTAAGAGTTGGAAACAGTATAACCTCTCTTATTGATGGAGAATCTGTAAGCATCATTACAAGTCTGTCTATTCCAATACCTTCTCCACCAGTTGGAGGAAGACCGTATTCAAGAGCCATAAGAAAGTTTTCATCTATATCCATAGCCTCTTCATCTCCAGCAGCTTTTTCTTTTAACTGCTGTAAAAATCTTTCTCTTTGATCCTCAGGATCATTAAGCTCTGTATATGCGTTGGCGAGTTCCTGTTTATTAACAATAAGCTCAAATCTTTCAACTAAATCAGGGTCTTTTCTATGGGTTTTTGCAAGAGGTGATAGTATCTTAGGAAAATCAATAACAAATGTAGGTTGTATAAGTTCATCTTCAATAAAATGTTCAAATAGTTTGTCTAAAATCTTTAAATGAGTTAATTCATCGGCTTTAGGTATCCCCACTTCTTTTGCAAAAGCCCTTGCCTTTTCTTCATCAAGGAAGAAATCTTTGTCTTTACCTGTTTTTTCCTTTAAAGCATCAAAGAAAGGAAGTCTTCTAAAAGGTTTTGAAAAATCAAGCTCTTGACCTTCCCATGTTATCTGTAGAGTTCCTACAGTATCCATAAGTATTTTTCTAAAGAGCTCTTCAGTTAATTCCATAAGGTCGTTGTAATCTAAATAAGCCCCGTAAAACTCAACCATTGTAAACTCAGGATTATGGGTTGTGTCTATACCTTCATTTCTAAAGTTTCTACCTATCTCATAAACTCTGTTAAATCCACCAACAACAAGCATCTTAAGATAAAGCTCAGGAGCTATTCTAAGATACATATCCATATCTAGAGCATTGTGGTGTGTTATAAAAGGCTTTGCCATTGCTCCTGAAGCTACAGTTTGAAGAATTGGAGTTTCAACTTCCATAAATCCTTTACTTTCTAAAAATTCCCTTAAGCTTCTTATAGCTTTAGAGCGAATTTTAAATATCTCTCTTGCTTTAGCATTTGCTATAAGGTCAAGATATCTATGTCTGTATCTCTGCTCAACATCTTTTAAACCATGCCATTTCTCTGGTAATGCCCTTAGGGATTTAGCAAGGAGTTTAAAATCCTGAACTTCTACAGTTAGTTCTCCTGTCATAGTTCTAAAAAGTTCCCCTTCAACACCAACAATATCCCCTACATCAAGAATATCCATAGCTTCCTTATACTTTTCTTCTCCGAGAGTATCCTTCCTGAAATAAACCTGTAGTTTCCCATCTGCATCCTGTATATGACCAAACGCTGCCTTTCCTTGATCTCTTAGAGCTATTAGTCTACCAGCTACAGAAACTTTTTCTCTGTTAGGATCTAGATCAAACTCTTCTTTAACTTCATGTACAGGGATACCTTCTCCCTCTTCTTTAAAATCTTCAGCTACAAGGGTAAGTTTTCCATCTAATCTATCTAAATGCCCTGTAAATACTAAAACCTGATTAGGTGCAAACTTCCCTTTTGATTGAGGAATTAAAACCTGTATTTCAACAGGTTTTTCTAAATCAGCAAATCTTATTAGGTACTTATCCTCTCTTTTTGAAACTCTTTTTATCTTTCCCTTTAGACTATACTTTTTATTTTTATCAACAGGCTTTTCATACTTTTCTCTTATCTTATCTAGTGTAGTACTTACGTGAAACTTATGAGGATACGGATTTATACCTTTTTCTTTTAGCTCATCAACAAGTTTTTTTCTGCTTTCAATAATCTCTTCTGAC
>JALWKR010000074.1 GCA_027081375.1 Persephonella sp. | reverse complement strand
CATCTATAAGTTGGTCTGTATCTTCTTCTGGATTAAACAAAAGCTTAGAGAATACATATCCTTTCAGATAAGCCATATCACTTCCATATGTGTTATAAGCTCCTTGCAGGAAAATACCTTTTATCTGGGGAATTTTAGAAAACTCTTTAATATCCTGAGCTACAGGATATATATCAGGAAAAGGGATAAGATAATTTGAAAAGTTAGTGATGTAATGCCATACAAAAATAGTGTCTGTATACTTAGTCCAATCAAGAAGGTTTTCTGCTATTTCTAGGTTACCTTCTGAAAAAATAGGTTTTGAAAAGTTAGCGTTAATAGTGGAAAAAAATATTCCCATGTTATCTGGTAATTTTGAGTATTCTTCAGGTGGTTTTTGACTCCAAAGATAAGCTTCTGCTAAAAAGGTCACTTTTGGATATATGTCCTTAAAGTATCTTGCTATATACTCAACAAAACTTATATAAGGGGTTGCAGGAGAACCAGAGTTTTCCATTAGCTCAACATTCTTTCTATTCTTACAGTAATTTCCGTTATCATATTTAGATATTAAAATAAATCCTTCTCTTATGTTATTTTCCCTTAAAAATCTACTTATGTAATCAATTGCCTGTATTCTTGCTTCTTCCAATAAGAAATCTATCTGATCTCCACAACTATATTTATCTGTTTCAAAAATATCTTCTAAACCTATTATGTATATAGTTTTGTTTCCAACCTTTAGAGGATGATTAATTCTGTGACCAAGCCTTCCATTTAGTTTTCTTTTTAAAGAAAAGGATGGATTATCAAACTCTTTGATAAAAACCTCTCTATATGTAAAACGGGGATTATAGATTTTTAAATTTGGGATTTCCACATTAACTTTTCTAGGAAAATAAGTAAAATCATTAGATAAAAATCTTATTCCAAGTTCTTCTAAGAATGTATAAACTCCATAGGCTAAACCTTCTTCTGAAGGAGACATTATAAGAATGTTATCTTTGTCAGCTACTATTATAAAACCCTGATCTTTAACACAGCCTTTTTTATAGAAACAAACAGGAGCAGGAAGTTTTGTTATAAAAATATCTCTTCCCTGATTGTAATCAGCACTTGATTTAACTTCTATAGAAGTGTCTAGTAATCTAGAAAGATAATCACTTAATTGAGACCCTAACCACTGAACATCAGTGTATACTGTATACTCTGATAGTTTATCTTTTGTTAAAGTTAAAGAAAATGTGTTAGAAAACAGAGTAATAGAAATTAAAAAGACTAGCAGATATCTCATGTCCTCCCCCGTGTGATAAAAATCATTTTAGAAAATCTTATATAAACTTAATATGAAATTATAAAAAATAAATGGAGGTAGGCACAATGCCAAAAATTAATGAGTATGTAGATATTTCTACTTTAGACAAAGAAGCTAAAAGAGATTTTATTGACAGACACTCTCCTTTTGTTCATGTAGAAGGAGAAGCTGTAAAAGGACAAAAATTGAAAGTTAAAGTAAAAGTTGGGGAAGAATACTGCCACCCTGATGATTTTGACCACTATATTGCTTGGGTTCAACTCTGGGATGGAGATACATTCTTAGGACAGGCTACTTTTGTACCTGGTGTTCAAGGAAACCAATGTTCTCAAGCAGAAGTTGACTTCTATATTGTTCCAACTAAAAACAAACTCAAACTTCAAGCTATGAGCTACTGCACAAAGCACGGTCTCTGGCAAGGACCAGTTGTAGAAGTAGAAGTTCAAGAAGCTGAAGCTCCTGCAGGAGCGTAAATATAAAAAAGGAGCCTTTAAGGCTCCTTTTATTCTTTTTCCTGTAACCATCTATTTATTTTCTCTGTATAAACTTTTATAAGTTCCTTTCCTTTTTCTTCATTTTCAGCTTGTATGTAAAGATGTATAGTATCTTCGTATTGGTCAGGTATCATGAGAACCCAGTTTTTTCCACCTTCAAATATTTTTACTCCATCTATAAATGAAGCTTCCTTATCCATAGCTTCTTCTGTAAATTTTCTCATCATTTTTCCTTTCATATTAGTAGGACAACCAATAACAATATGTTTAAAGAAGTAATCAGGAATTTGATTTAAAACAGATGATATCTTTTCTCCTGTTTTTGCTAACATTTCCAGCACTTTAATACTTGTAAACATACTATCTGGAGCAAAAGATAATTCTGTGAAGGTGTAATTACCCTGAATGTTTCCAAAGAAATAATAATCCTTTAAAAAGTTAGCTTTCAGACTTGTAGTCTTTCCCCTTTCAACAATTATATTTTCAAAAAGTTCATCTAATACATCAGGAGCTGAAACAGGAAGATAAACTTTTACCTGTTTATCAACTGTTTTATCTATGAGAAGAAGAATTAATAAAAGAGCTTTGTGATTAAGTATATTTTCTCCTGTATCTGCTAAAAGCTTTAGTTTATGTCCGCTAGGGAAAAGAACAAATCCAGCGTCCATATCTAATGTTTTAACAATTTTTGCCACATTATCTATAGCTGTCTTTTGTAAAACAGGAATATTAGCTAATTTTCTTTCATCAAAGTAGGCATTTAAGGTTATGTTCTCTATGCTAAGCTCATTTAGCAGTTTTGGATATATTTCTGCAACAGCACCGTTTAATACGTCTGCAACAATTTTAAACTTTGTTGATTTTATTGCTGCAGTATCAATAAGAGATAAAAATCTTTCTTTGTATTGATCCTTTAAATAATGTTGTTCTTGAATTTCCCCTATCTCATTAAAGTTTACCCTTCTAAATCTCTCTCTAAAGAAAATTCTATCTAAAGACTTTTCTGTATTTGTATCTATTGGCATACCATCGTTATCATAGAAGAGTATCTCTGTATATGTTGGATTTGAAGGAGATTGTCTAAAATGAATTCCTGCAACGGCATTAGTATTTTGAACAAGATATCTCATAACAGGGGGAGATAAAAGTTTTAAATCAATAACATTTATACCTGTAGAGAGAATACCTCCTAGAAAAGCTCTTTTAAGCATTCTTGATGCCCTGTGATAGTCTCTAGACATAAGGACAACACTTCCTTTTGGAAGAATGCTCCCGAAAGTTTCCCCTAGTTTTGCAGCCATTTCACAGGAAAGCTCTATGTTTGTTCTACCTGATACTTTTCCTCCTTCAAAAACAGTTTTTTTCCACTTTTCTCCCCAGATGAGATTTGAGCTCACAATAGAACCTTCTTCTATAAACTTTTCAGGCCATACAATAACATCTTTTTCAAAAACAACATTATCTTCAACTTCTGTTTTTTCTGCTATTATTACTCCTTTTTCCGCTTTTACATTGTTTCCTATCTCTACGTTGTTACAAATAACACTGCTATTAAACAAGCAATTTTCACCTATCTTTGTTTCCCACCATATAACAGAATCATTTATAGAGGTATCTTTTCCAATTTCTGTTCTATCTCCAATAACTACATTTTTTAGATAAACATCATCTTTTATAGTTACATTTTTTCCAAGAACAACTGTACCTTCTACTTTGACATTATCAGGAATTTCTGAACCTTCCTCTGCATATATAACACCGTTTTCTTTTGTTATCTTTTCTCCTGGAATAAATACTTTTACCTTTCCAGAGAAGATATCTTTAAACACTTCCCTGTAACTTTCAGGATTTCCTACATCTCTCCAATACCCTTTTGCTTTGTATCCATAAAGAGTAATTCCCTGTTTCATAAGAAGAGGGAATAGATCTTTACTAAAATCAAAAGGAACATTTTCAGGAATGTATTTAAGAATTTCAGGCTCTATTATGTATATACCTGTGTTTATAGTATCACTAAATACCTCTCCCCACCCTGGTTTTTCCAAAAATCTAAGAATTCTTCCCTCTTTATCAGTTATAACAACTCCAAACTGAAGAGGGTCTTCTACAGAAGTTAAGGTAATAGTAAGTTTAGAATTTTTGACCTGATGGTATCCTATGATTTCTTTAAAATCAAAATCAGTCACTAAATCTCCACTAACAACTAAAAATGTTTCATCTAAATACTTTTCTGCCTTTTTTACAGCTCCAGCTGTACCGTAATCATCATCAGGTTTAACATATGTTATATTTACTCCAAAATCAGAACCATCTTTGAAGTACTCTGTAATAACCTCAGGTTTAAAGTATAAAAGCACAACAATATCTGTAATACCTGCACTTTTAACTTTTTTTAAGATATGCTCCATCATAGGTCTATTCATAATTGGGAGCATTGGCTTTGGGATACTATTAGTTAAAGGTTGAATACGAGTTCCAAACCCACCTGCCATAATAACAGCTTTCAATAGGCCTAACCTCCCATTTTATTTCAAGATAAATCTAATTTGATTATTGAATGAAAGCAATTAGGATTTTAGGATGATAATTAGATATAATGTATATTATATCTATTAATTGTTTTTTATTATAAAAACAATTATCTTTCCAAATGGTGCAAAAATGTATAAGTTTGGAGATGAGGTAATAAAACCTATAAGGGATTTTGAAAACTATGGGGTTAGCAATAAAGGATACGTTTATAAAAATCTAAAGTATGGTTTGTTAGAGATAAACTATAAAACTCACAGATTAAAACCTTACAAAAGTCCCTCCGGATACCTATTTGTAAGATTGTCTAATAAAGGCAAAACCAAAACAGCATATATTCACAAGTTAGTAGCTGAGCATTTTTTGAATTTTAAAGAAGATGAAATGAAAATTATCCATATGGATGGAAATAAGGAAAATAATTCTGTAGAAAATCTTAAAGTTATTCCTAAGATTAAAAAAGAAGCGTTAAAAGATGAAATACTACAACTTAAAAATCAAGGAAAATCTATTGAAGAAATTTCTAAAATTTTAAATATTTCTATCCCTTATATATACTCTATTCTAAAAGACAGAAAGATATTGACTATAGAACTTTCTAAAGAAAACTACAAAAAGCTTGAAAAACTTGCCAAAGGTAAAGGTATAAGTATATCTAAGTTTATAAATGAAATTATAGATAAAATTTGATCTTTTAACTAAGAAATCTATAAATCTCCTCAAATCTTCTAATTTTTCTTTCGTCCACCCTCTCCTTTATTTCTGGTAGTGGCTTTCTGTTTTTAAATAGATATTTAAAATTTGTGTAAAAAACAGCTGCTTGTTTATAATCCTCCTTTATTTTTTCCTTATACTTTTCCCAGTCTATCTCATCATTAAACAAAATCTCAGCCCATAGGAGTTTTTTTGCTTTTTTATCCTTTAAAATTTCATCTATAGATAAGTATTCTTTTCCTGTAAAAGCAGGAATTATTTTTAATTTCAACTTTGCTTTTCCTCTTCTAACTTTTTAATGAATATATCTAATCTGTTTTTAAAATTAAACAAAGCTGTATCTTTTATAGAATTTCTTATTGCCAATTCTCCATACTCTAAAATTTTTTCAGGATTAAGATTAAACCTTTCTGCTACAAAAAAAGCATCTTCAAAATCTTCCTGAGTTCCTCTTCTCAATTTAGCAATCACAAAATCATAAGGATCTAAAATCTTTATGACTAAGTTTTTATCCTGAATTACAACTTTTGCTCTTTCTCTATAACCCTTAGGCATGGAAATAACAGACCATCCAGAAATATTTTCACTTAAATATGCTGGAACTCCTTTTTCTTTTAAATAGTTGTAGAGTTCAAATAAATCTCCTTTCTCTACTTCAGCATCTATATCTATGGTTGCTCTATTTTCTAATCCATAAAGCTGTAAAGCAAGACCACCAATCAAAATTAATTCTAGCTGTTTGCCACTATCTTTAACAAACTCTTTTAAGATTTTTTCTATAGTTTTTATATGTAAGTCTTTCATTTTATACTTCAAGTTTTAATTAATTTTTTCTTTTATTAAAGATACAAAGTTTGTATCTCTATTTGCCATAGGTTTCTAACTTAAAATTTCTTTTACTGAATTTAAGTGTATCAATTTGATACTATATGCTTTTACCTATTCAAGTAAGTAATTGATAAACAATAAAATTTAAAAGGCATAGCCCTTGCACTGTATAAACAAAAAAAACTCTTTGGAGGTTTAGTTATGAAATCAAAGCTTATGGCAGGGGCTATTGCTGCTGCTGCTCTTTTTGTTTCATGTGGTGGCGGCGGTGGTGGCACGTCAAGTACTACCCAAGGCGGTCTTCAGTATGCAACTGTTGATGGAAATGTTTCCACATCTGCACCTAGTCCTACAGGTTTACAGGTAGACGGAATTGAACTTTCCTATATTGTTGCAGCTACCTTTGTAAAAGGTAAACCTGTTTATGTGTCTGGAGAAATTGATAATAATGGATACTATGAGCTAAAGCTAATTAAGGACAAAAAGTATGCTTTTGTTATCTATGACAAAAATCTTGATCCTGTTGTCTTTGTTAGAAGAGATGGAAAAAACGCTATATATGTTAAAGGAAATGGTAAAATTGACCTGTATCTATCTGATACAGATAATGATGGTACACCTGATACAGCCATTCCAGAAATAGAAACACCTGATACTGTAGCTTTAGAAGA
>JALWKR010000073.1 GCA_027081375.1 Persephonella sp. | reverse complement strand
CAGAAGATGTTCCTGTCACAGTTATATATACTGATTCATTTTCAGGATCATCTGCAGTGTTTACAAAAACATCAACATGTCTGTCTGTTAATTTCTGTGCTAAAGCATATGCGTAATTTTGAACTATTTCTTTTTTCTCAAGATAATCTTTTACATCTTTTACATACTTATCAACAAAAGCCATAGCTATTGTTATTCTTATATTATCTTCATTTCTAACACCCATTATTTTTATATCTTCTCCTACATATGGATGTTCCTTTTTAAAGTCTTTACTGTTTAAAGCTCTTTCAAGTTCGTAAACAATAGTTTCTATATCATCAAAAGGTGCATATCCAGTTCCAAAAGA
Source organism: Persephonella sp. (assembly GCA_027081375.1). Classification (GTDB taxonomy): domain Bacteria; phylum Aquificota; class Aquificia; order Aquificales; family Hydrogenothermaceae; genus JAADDV01. The sequence continues at coordinate 6,211 of JALWKR010000073.1, read as the reverse complement.
TGTATCATTTGCAAGAGGAATTTCTCCTTTTAGCTGAAATCTCTCAAAAAGTTCTACAAGGTCTTTACTTCCAGGCTTAAGTTTTGGAATTATTATTATATGATTTGATATATCTAGATTCGGAATATTTTCCTTAAGCCATTTATGAGCTGTTTCTATAGCAAGTTCTTCAACAGGGAGTCTTTTACCGTTAAGTTCATTAATAGCTCTACCAGTAAGATATACTTCTATAGGAGATATCATCTCTCCACCGCCAAACTTAGGTTCAGCTATACCTCCAATAAGTAAAGCTTTATCAACGTTATGGTGCATTATAGCTCCACACTCTTTTCTATACATCTCTGAAAGAGCTATAGATAACTCTTCAGCAAGAGCATCACATATAGTATCAGGGTGTCCTGTTCCTTTTCTCTCTACAATTTCAACAGGTTGTTCTGAAACCTTAGGAAAATCAAGAGAACCAATTGCAATATTTGCCATTTATTACCTCCATAGATTATTGAAAATAAACAGAAAATTAGAATAATATATTTTTTAGGTGTTTACAACAGTTATATTTTTATTTATAATACATATCTTGATTTTTGACTCTTATTGAGATAAATTATTACTCTCAAAATTGAAAGGAGGATTTGATGGCTCATACACGTTCAGCAAGAAAGAGAATTAGACAGGCAGAGAAGAGGAGACAGTTAAACAGATACCATATCTCTAGAATGAAAACGGCAATAAAAAGAATAAAAGAAGCTTTAGCTAAAAAGGATGTTGAAACAGCTGAACAACTATTACCTTTAGCTCAGAAACTCGCTTACAGAGCTGCTGCTAAAGGGGCTATTCATAAAAACGAAGCAGCAAGAAGAGTTTCAAGAATAGCAAGAAAAGTAGTAGAAGCTAAAAGACAATTAGCATCTCAATAAAAACAAAGTGGCGGTGTAGCTCAGCTGGTTAGAGCACGCGGCTCATATCCGCGGAGTCGCAGGTTCGAGTCCTGCCACCGCCACCATTTAATAATTTGGTTGAAAAAAAACTCTTAAAAGCAGTCAAAGAATTTCAACTAATACAGCCTCAGGATAAAATTCTTATAGCTTTTTCAGGTGGTATAGATTCTACAGTCTTAACATACCTCTTAATCAAACTAAAAAAATATCTCCAAATAGATAAACTAGTTTTAGCTCATTTAAATCATAAGCTAAGAGGTCACGATTCAGACTTAGATGAAAAGTTCGCTTTAGAATTTGGGAAAAAACATAATATTCCTGTTTTTACAAAATCAATTGATATAAAAACCCTAGCTAAAGAGAGAAAAAAATCTATAGAAGAAGTAGCAAGGGAAGAAAGATATAAATTTTTTAAAGAAATCTTAAAAGAAGAAAACCTGAATAAAATAGCTACAGGACATCATCTATCAGACCTTGTTGAAACAATGTTTTTGTGGTTTATTCAAGGAAACAAAAAGGGTATCAAAGGCTTTAAGCCCAAAGATAATAATGTTATAAGACCTCTTTATTTAATAAAAAAGGAAGAGATAGAGAGGTATGCAAAAGAAAAGAATATTCCATACAGAGTAGATATAACAAACTTCCAAACAGATTTTTTAAGAAACAAAGTTCGTCATCTAATAATTCCTGAGGCAAAAAAAATAAATCCCTCTATAGAAACATCATTTTTTTATATGTCTTATTTTTTAAATCTAGATGAAGATTTCTTTAAAGAGGAATTAAAAAGGCTTTCACAGAATTTTCAGAAGGATGAGATAAAATTAGAATGGTTTCTAGAGTTGTCTGAAGCTGTTCAATATAGATTTTTGCAGGAGTGGGTGTATATAAAAACAGGTACTTTTTTATCTTATAAACAACTATATGATCTGATAAAAATCATTAAAAGAGAAAACGGAACTAAAGAATATAGTATAAGTAGTAAGTATTTACTTACCAAAAGCTACCAAAGTATAAAGATTAAAGGTTATAATAGAAAGCCAAAGAAAAGTTATCTATATACATTAAAGCCAGGAGATGAAGTGGTTTTAAAAGAAGTAGGTTTGAAAATAAAAGCTTTTTATGCTGATGAAAAAATTTTAAGAGAGAATATATTTAATGATAAAAACTTTGTCTGTTTTTCTATAGATGAAGAAAATCCGATATTTGAAATAAGACCAAGAATGAAAGGTGATAGATTTATTCCTTTTGGAAGGATCTCAGAAAAGAAGCTAAAAGATATAATGATTGATTTAAAAATACCAAAGGATATGAGAGATACCATACCACTTCTTACATATAGAAATAAAATATTGTGGATTATTGGGTATAAAAGATCAAATCTTTTTCCTATAGATAAAACTTCTAAAAAAATTATATGTTTTAAAACTGAGGAGGTGTAAACGTGCAGTTCTCAAGGAGTCTTTTAATATGGTTCCTTATAGGAGCCTTGATGATATTAGCCTTTAATATGTTTGGAACAAGAGAGTTTGTAGACAACAGAGTTTCCTTCACTGAATTTGTAAATATGGTAAATGAAAACAAAGTAAAGGAAGCTATTGTAAAAGGTGATGAGATTGTAGCTATCACTGAGGATGGTAAAAAGATAGAAACAGCTGTTCCAGAAGGTTATACTAAAATCTATGATATTCTCTCTGAAAACGGAGTAAAAATAAAAGTTGTGCCTTCTGAAAAAAATGGTTGGTTAACAACCCTTCTTATTTCATGGCTTCCAATTCTTCTGTTTATTGGACTATGGATCTTTATGATGCGTCAGATGTCAGGAGGGACTAACAGGGCATTTTCTTTTGCTAAATCAAAGGCAAAAGTTTACCTAGAAGAAAAACCTAATGTGAAACTTGATGACGTTGCTGGTATGGACGAGGTTAAGGAAGAGGTAAAAGAGCTTATAGACTACCTTAAAGATCCACAAAGATTTCAAAAACTTGGTGGAAGAGCTCCTAAAGGTATTCTTCTATATGGAGATCCAGGGGTTGGTAAAACCCTTCTTGCAAAGGCTATAGCTGGAGAGGCTGATGTTCCCTTTATCTCTATATCAGGTTCAGACTTTGTTGAGATGTTTGTTGGTGTTGGTGCTGCAAGGGTTAGAGATCTTTTTGAAACTGCTAAAAAGCATGCTCCATGCCTTGTATTTATAGACGAAATAGATGCTGTAGGTAGAGCTAGAAGTGGTGTTGGATTTGGTGGTGGTCATGATGAGAGGGAACAAACATTAAACCAGCTACTTGTGGAGCTTGATGGTTTTGATTCAAGTGAAGGAATTATTGTGATAGCTGCAACAAACAGACCAGATATTCTTGATCCAGCTCTTCTTAGACCAGGAAGATTTGATAGACAGATATCTGTTCCTAAACCTGATGTTAAAGGTAGATATGAAATCCTTAAAGTACACGTTAAAAAGAAAAATATTCCTTTAGCTGAAGATGTTGATTTAATGGTAATAGCTAGAGGAACTCCAGGATTTTCCGGTGCTGACCTTGCAAATGTTGTAAATGAAGCTGCTTTATTAGCTGCAAGAAGAAGAAAGGAAAAAGTAACTATGAAAGAGTTTGAAGATGCAATGGACAGAATTATGATGGGACTTGAAAGAAAGGGAATGGCAATAACTCCAAAAGAGAAGGAGAAAATTGCTTATCATGAAGTAGGTCATGCCCTTGTTGGTATGATGTTTAAAGAATCAGATCCATTACATAAAGTATCTATTATTCCTAGGGGAATGGCTCTAGGGGTAACAGTAAATCTTCCTGAGGAAGATAGACATCTATACTCTAAGAAAGACTTAATGGCTAGACTTCATCAGCTATTTGGTGGAAGAGCTGCTGAAGAGGTGTTTTACGGCAAAGACGGAATAACTACTGGAGCTGAAAATGACCTTATGAGAGCTACAGAGCTTGCTTATAGGATTGTAGCTTCATGGGGAATGACTGATGAACTAGGTCCAATACACGTATCAACAAATAGAAGTAATATGTTTAATCCTCAGCAAGGACCAGAAATAAGTGAATCTACTGCTAGAGAAATAGATGAGCAGGTTAGAAAACTATTAAAAGAAACATATGAAAGAACTAAAAATATCATTGAAACCTACAAAGATGCAGTTGTTGCTGTTGTAGAACTACTTATTGATAAAGAAACTATCACATGTGAAGAGATGATGGCAATACTAGAGGAATACGGTGTTCCTGTAATGAATAAATGTAGAAAATCTGTTGTAGAAGTAGTATCAGCAAATTCTGCTCCAGACGTCCCACCTGGAGGAATAGAATAAAGGAAGGGGTCTAGCCCCTTTTTATTTTTCTATTACGAATAACCTTTTTCTGCAGGTTTAAACAATTAATTAGTTATTAGAACAATTAGACAGGTTTGTAGTATAAAAACCTACCACAGTGAGGACATGTCAAAAGTTGTTCTCCCTTTACCAAACTGCTGTAAACTTTTGGAGGAATAATCATATAGCAACCACTGCAAGTATCATCTTCTACAATAGCTATTACTTTACTACCTCTTTTTTTCTTTATAAGTTCGTATTTTGATAAAGACTGTGGGGATATCTCATTTTGAAGTTTCTTTCTTTCTTTCCTTAACTTTTCTAATTTTTCTTGATCCTCTTTTAAAAGATTCTCTTTTTCTTTTATTTTTTCTTCTATTTTTCTTTTTTCTTCTTCTATAGTTTTCTCAAGTTTTTTCTTTTCTTCTTTAAGCTCCTCTATTTCTTCCATTATATTTAGAATTTCATCTTCTATTTCCATAATTGTTTCTTCAAGTTGGGCTTTTTCTCTTAGGAGACTTTTGTATTCTTCATTTGTTTTTACTCTATTTAAAGCTTCTTCTATTTTTAAAATTCTATCCTGATACGTTTGAATGTCTAACTCTTTTTCCTTCTTTCTTGCTTCTGCGTGTTTAATATCGTTGTTTATCTTTTCAAAACGAAATAAAAGCTCTTCTTTTTCTTTCTTTAACTTTTCAATTTCTTCAGGAAGTTTCTTTAGTAACTTTTCTAATCTATCAATTTCTAAATCTATTTCCTGAAGTTTAAGTAGCTTATCTATATCCTGTTCCATAATATCTCCTAAATTAGCGTTTTTATTAAATAATAATCTTGGTTTATTGATTTATCAATAGTTATAGAGGAATACTTTTTAAATCTGGATCTGTTTTTGCATACTCTTTTAGGGAAGAATCTTTTTCAAATGCTTTCCTTAAATGTTTTTTCGCTTTTTCTATTTCTCCTATAGATGCATAAAGACAGGCTTTATTGTATTCAGCAAGAGGTTCCATTTCTGGATTAAGCTCCTTTGCTTTATCATATGCTTCTAAGGCTTCCTGATACTTTCCTAACTCTTTTAAAGCAATTCCCATATCCATATAACACTCAGCACAGCTAGGATTTAGTTTTATAGCTTTTTTAAAAGCTTCAACGGCTTTTGAATATTCTCCTTTATCTAGATAAACGTTTCCTATATTCTGCCATGCTGTATCAAAAGATGGATTTATCTCTACTGCTTTTTTATAGGCTTTTAAAGCTTCATCTAACTTTCCTATATCATAATAGGCATTTCCTAAGTTATTCCAAGCTTTATACATTTCAGGATTTATTTTAAGAGCCTCTTTGTAAGTCTGAATAGCTTTTTCTGGTTTCCCTACAAGTCTTAAAGCTATTCCTTTATTGTAGTAAAAGTCTGGATCTTCTGGATTTATTGCTATAGCTCTGTTGTACATTTTTACAGCTTCGTTATATTTTTCAAGTTTCCTTAAAGAGAGACCTTTGTTGTAATAAGCCTGAGCAAGATTTGGGTCTAACTTTATTGCTTTATTGTACATGTCAATAGCTTTCTTATAATTTCCAAGGTTATGGTAGGCAAAACCTAAGTCATTATAGTACTCAGCTTTTTCTTCTAGAGATACTGCCTTCTCTAAAAAATCAATTGCTTTTTCAGGTTTTTCAAAATCAAGATAAAGATTACCTATACTGTAATAAGCTTCAGCATTTTTAGGATTTAATTCAATAGCTTTTAGGAAATTTTCTAATGCTTCTTTCTTTTTGCCTAAAGTGTAGAGTATATTTCCTTTTAATAAATAGGCTCTATCAGAAGGATTTTCTTTTATAATTCTGTCTAATTTATCAAGTGCTGATTTAAAATTTTTACTGTAGATATCTTCTATTATTTTTTCTAGGTCATCCATTATTCTCTGTATAAAACCTCACAATTTGTTTT
>JALWKR010000072.1 GCA_027081375.1 Persephonella sp. | reverse complement strand
CAAAAGGTGTTGCCATAGATGTTCCACTCATATATCTGTATTTATTTCCTGGATACGTGCTTAGAATATCAACCCCTGGAGCTGCAACATCAACAGAGTTTTTACCATAGTTTGAAAAACTTGCAAGATTATCGTCTTTATCTGTAGCTGCTACAGCAATTATGTTATCAAGGTCATAGCTTGCAGGGTAAAAAGGTTTAGCATCGTTGTTGTTTTTATCATTTCCTGCTGCAGCAACAAAAAGAACATCATTCTGTCTTAATTTTCTAATAGCATCTCTTAAAGCACTGCTACTTTGATATCCACCCCAGCTTGCATTTACAACCTTTATATTTCTCCCTTTTTTTATGTTATCAATAACATACTCTATACACTCAATAGCGTCACTAAGATTTCCCCTTCCATCACTTCTCATAAACTTGAGAGGAAGTATTTTGGCATTCCAGCTAACTCCTGTAATACCTTTTCCGTTATTTCCTGCTGCTGCAGCAATACCTGCTACATGGGTACCGTGTCCATTATCATCTAAAGGATTTCCGTTGTTGTCTACAGCATTCCAACCGTGGCAGTCATCTACATAACCGTTTCCATCATCATCTACACCTTTTATTCCATTACATTCTTTAGAGTTGGTCCATATATTTTTTCTTAAATCCTCATGATTGTAGTCTACTCCTGTATCTATAATTCCAATAATCACTTTTCCATTTCCTGTTTCTTTACTCCATCCTTCAGGAGCATCTATATCTCTATCTGAACTGTTATTTAATCCCCACTGTTTAGAAAATAGAGGATCATTAGGAATTTTTTTAGCAGAAAGTTTAAAAACAATATCAGGCTCAGCGTACTTTACAAAATCAAATTCTTTTAAAAACTTTATTGCCTCTTCTACAGGAAATCCTTCAGGAAGTTTTAATAAAAAGATATCTGTATTTTTAAAGTACTTCTCTATATCAATACCAGCATCAGCTAAAATCTGTTTTATAAGCTTATAAGGAGCAGACTCCTTAAACTTAACTAGAATATGTTTTCTGTCTTTAGAATCTTTTTTATCCTTGTCTTTATGAGGATTTAAAGGTTTAGGAAATTCTTTAACTGGATTGTTAAATGAAAAACTGTCATTAAGTTTAAAAGGGTATACAGGTTTTTCTAGCTGTGGTGGTTGATAATTGTTTAAATGCTTTTGAAAATCTGAAAAAGAAAAAGCATCAGCACTATAAACAGAAAAAACAGTTCCTACTAAAGCTGAGAAAAAGAGTTTCTTCATTTCTCTCCCCTTTTGTTTCATTACTAAAAAAATTTTTATATGCATATATTAACATATGCTTATGAAATTGCAAAAAAATTTTTACACTAATCTCTTTGATTTTTTTCGTAGCTTCACTGAAAATATTCTAAAACACAACGGAGGCTAGATATGTCTGAGAAAAAGTGGAGAACAGCTATAAGTATGCATGATGGATACGAAGCTTATGTAAGGGGATATAAACTTAGAGATTTAGTAGGAAATCTTACTTTTTCTGAAGCTATATATCTTGTCTTAAAAGGTGAACTTCCTAATGAAAAAGAGGCTAAAATGCTTGATGCAATATTTGTTTCCCTTGTGGAACACTCTATAGCTCCCCCTTCTGTTATTGCTGCCAGAGCTGTAGCAAGTGGAGGAAACTCTCTACATGTTGGAGTAGGTGCTGGAGTGCTTGCTTTTGGAGAAGCTCACGGAGGAGCTTTAGAAGGAGCTATGAAATTTCTACAGGAGAACATAGATAAAGACCCTGAAGAGATTGTAAAACAGTATTTTCAGGAGGGAAAAAGAATTCCAGGCTACGGACATAGATTTTATAAAGAGTTTGACCCTAGAAAAAAAGCATTATTTGATATAGCAAAAGAGATTGGATTTTACGGAAAGTACTGTGAGTTTGCTGAGAAAGTTGAAGATGCTATTGAGAAGATAAAAGGGAAAAAACTTGTTATGAATGTAGACGGGGCAATAGCAGCAATTGTTTCAGAGATGGGTTTTGACTGGAGATTAGGAAAAGGATTTTTTATTATAGGCAGAATTCCTGGACTTGTTGCCCATGTATACGAAGAACTAACAATGGAAAAACCGTTCTCAAAAAGACTAGATGAAGAGAAGGAAGTGGAATATCTTGGAGTAGAGCCAAGAGAATTACCAGAGGAATATAAACGTAGATAATGTCAAAAGAAAGCTTTTTAAGTAAAAAGAGAAACAGGATAATACTTTTAATAGTATTATTTGTTTTTATTACAGGAAATCTTTATATTTTCAAAGAGATTTCTAAAGTTAAAGATGTTTTTAACCCGTATATATTCCTTATTATCATAAACATAGACGTTGTATTTTTCCTATCTATTCTTGCAATATCTTTAAGACATTTAATAAAACTATTTTTTGAAAAAAGTAAACCTACAGGAAAATTAAGAAAAAAACTCTCCCTTATTCTTATTTTTATGATAGTTATACCTGCAATGATACTATCAACAGCTTCTATCAGTCTTATATCAGACGCAACAAACTTATGGTTCAGTGGAAAAGTTGAAAAAGCTTTAAAGAATGTTGAGAAAATAACAGATGAGAATATAAAGGAGTACAGCAGATTTTTAGACGGTGTTGTTTATCTTATAGATAAAAATAAAGTTTCTCCTTACGAAGCATTCAAGAAATTTCATGTAACTTCTATGGCTGTCTATGACAAAAATAAAAAGAAATTTCTAATTGTATATGGTAAACCTGTTTTTCCTGTATCTGAAGAAGATTTTTTAGATGAGAGAAAGATATTAAAAGAAAAAGACAATCTATATCTTAGATATACTGTAGAAACTAAAAACAAAATATACGTTGTAGATTATAAACTTCCTGAAGCTCTATCTAAAAACAGGGAGGAGGTAAAACATATATCAGATGTTTACTCCCAGTTTAGATACTATAAAAATCCTATAAGAGTAAGCTATATTCTTACAATGCTTGTTATAACTATGTTCGTTATATTTGCAGCTCTCTGGTTTAGTCAGTATGTTGTTAAAAACCTCACTTATCCTCTTGAGGAGCTTGTAAAAGCAGCAAAAAGACTTGCTTCAGGAGATTTAAATACAAAGGTAAATATAAAAGCTCCAGATGAACTTGGTATTCTTATACAGGAATTTAACTATATGGTGAATGAGTTAAAAAATCTGTACTATCAGTTAGAAAGAAGCAACAAGGAGTTAAAATCAAACAAAGAATATCTTGAGGCTATACTGGAAAATGCAAAAACAGGGGTTATCTATTCAGATAGATTTGGAAAAATACAGAAAATAAACAAAGCTGCAGCTAAGATTTTAAATATATCCCCTGAAGAACTAAAAGATAAGAATATTCAGGAATTTATGAAACAGATAGGTTTAGACATAGAAAATATAAACAAAGAACAAACCCTTGACTTAGACGGAAAGATTATAATCGCGAAAATCACAAAGATATCTCCTAAAGGTTATGTACTGGTTTTTGATGATATTACAGATATTGTTGCAGCAGAGAAAATATTAGCATGGAAGGAAATAGCTCAGAGAATAGCTCACGAGATAAAAAATCCTTTAACCCCTATAAAACTTTCAGCAGAGAGAATTTTAAAACAGTATGAAAAAGGAAATCCTAAGTTCCCAGAAATCCTAAAAAGAGCAACAAATGTTATCCTTACAGAGGTAGACCACCTTGCACAGCTTGTTAGGGAGTTTGGTCAGTTTGCATCTTTAGATAGGCATTCTTTATCTGAGAAGATAGAAATTAAAAATCTGTTAAAAGAGTTAAAAGAAAGCTATCAAACAGAGCATTTTAAGATTAACCTTTCTGTTGAAGAGAATATCTGCGTTATTGGGGACAAAAAACTGTTAAAACAGGCTCTACTAAATATACTTCAAAACAGCTTTGAGGCACTAGAAGGAAAAGGAAAAGTAGATATAAACGTAAAAAAATATAAAGATACTGTGGAAATTCTTATAAAAGACAATGGAAAAGGAATTCCTAATGAGTATTTAGATAAAATTTTTATCCCTTACTACTCAAAAAAACCTAAAGGAAGTGGATTAGGTTTAGCTATAACAAAAGAGATTATAGAAAGACATAAAGGTAGTATCAAAGCATTACCATCTAAGGAAGGTGCTGTATTCCTTATTAAACTTCCTGTTAGCGAATGCTAATTATATTATCTCTCAATCTCATATTATAATAATTGTTCTAATTATCTAACTTAACATCAGGAGGATTAAGTAAAAATGTTTAAAGTTCTTGTTACAGACCATATATCAGACAAAGGCTTAGAAATTCTTAATAATGATCCTGATATAGATCTTGACTACCAACCTGAGATACAGTGGGCTGAACTTTTAGAAATAATAAAAGATTATGATGCTATTATCACAAGAAGTAGAACTCCTGTAAACAAAGAGCTTTTAGAAAGAGCAGAAAAATTAAAAGTTGTTGGTAGAGCAGGAGTTGGAGTTGACAACGTCGACTTAGAGGAATGCTCAAAGAGAGGAATTCTCGTTGTTAATACTCCTGGAGCTAACACTGTAGGTGCTGCAGAACTTACTATGGCACATATGTACGCAATTCTCAGGAAGTTACACCTTGCCCATGAATCTATGATGAGAGGGGAGTGGAACAGAAAAAAGTTTATGGGTGAGGAACTAGATGGTAAGGTTGTAGGGATTGTAGGACTTGGAAATGTTGGTTCACAGGTAGCTATTAGATGTAAAGCTTCTGGTGCTACAGTTATAGCTTATGACCCTTATATTCCTAGAGAAAAAGGAGATAGATTAGGAGTTGAGCTTGTTAATACATTAGAAGAACTAGTAAAACGTTCAGATATTATCACTCTCCACTGTCCTCTCACAGAAGAAACAAGAGGAATGATAGGTAGAAAAGAGTTTGAGATGATGAAAGATGGTGTCTACTTTGTTAACTGTGCTAGAGGTGGAATTGTTGACGAAGATGCTATGTACGACTTTATGAAACAAGGTAAGTTTGCTGGTATTGGCTTAGATGTTTTCTCAAAAGAACCCCCTGACGATAAAATAAGAAGGCTTTTTGAGTTTCCAAATATAAGCCTATCTCCACATATTGGAGCAAACACATATGAATCTCAGGATAAAGTTGCAATAAAAATAGCTCAGCAAGTTATAGCAGCTTTAAAAGGAGAGTTTGTTGAAGCTGCTGTTAATGCACCTTTTACTGTGACTGAGGGATTTGAGAATATAAAAGCATTTCTACTTCTTGCTGAAAAACTTGGAAGCTTTATGACTCAGTATGCTGGAGGAAACTTTAAAGAACTTCATATAGAAGTTAGAGGAGGTATCTCTGAGCATATTAAACCTATTGTTGCTTACGTTCTAAAAGGTTTCTTATCACCTATTTTAGATAGAGCTGTTAATATCATTAATGCTCCTTTCCTTGCGAAAGAGAGAGGTATCAAAGTTGTTGAGTCTATGAGAGAAGAAACAGAAATTTTTAAAGACTTTATTAAAATCACAGTAAAAGAAAACGGAAAGGAACACACAATAGGTGGAACAGCCTTCTACGGAAGGATACCAAAAATAATGCTTGTTGATAACTACTGGATTGATATAGACCCTGAAGGAGTTATTCTTATCTTTGAAAACAAAGATGTTCCAGGGGTTATAGCTAAGATAGGAGAGATATTAGCAAGACATAACATAAATATTGCAGGATTTAGACTTGGTAGACTAGAAAAAGGAAAAATTGCCTTAGGAGCTCTTCAAGTTGATGACAGAATAACTGAACCTGTTCTAGAAGAGATAAATGATGTTCCTGAAATATTGAAAGCTAAAGAGATTATTTTATAAAGGAGGCTAGAGTTGGCTCACGAGAAAAAAATAAAACTTGCTATTGCAGGAGTTGGAAACTGTGCAAGTGCATTAATTCAAGGTATTTACTACTACAAGGAAAAGCAGAATATTGAAGCCAGTGGCTTAATGCATGAGGATATAGGTGGTTATAAACCTTGGGATATAGAAGTTGTTGCCGCGTGGGATATAGATGAAAGGAAAGTTGGATATGATGTATCAGAAGCTATATTTAATCCTCCAAACTGCACAACAGTTTTTCAAAGAGAGGTTCCAAAAACTGGAGTTAAAGTAAGAAAAGGAAAGGTTTTAGATGGATTTCCTGAACATATGAAGAACTATCCTCCTGATCAGGCATTTGTTGTTTCAAATGCAAAAGAAGACAGCGTTGATACTGTAGCAAAAGTTTTAATGGAAACAGGAGCTGATGTTTTAATTAACTATGTTCCTGTAGGAGCTGAAAAAGCAGCAAGATACTATGCTGAGGCATGCTTAAAAGCTGGTGTTTCTTTTATAAACTGTATGCCAACATTTATAGTCTCCGATGATGAATGGGCTAAAAAGTTTGAAGCTGAGGGTATTCCTGTAGTAGGAGATGACATAAAATCACAGGTGGGAGCAACGATAACCCATAGGGTATTAACACAGCTCCTCTTAGATAGAGGAGTAAAGTTAGATAGAACGTATCAGCTTAATGTTGGTGGTAATACTGACTTTTTAAATATGCTAGA
>JALWKR010000071.1 GCA_027081375.1 Persephonella sp. | reverse complement strand
AATATATACAGCACTGTTATAATATCTTGGCTTTGTTATACACTTTGAAAAATAAGAAAAAATATATATTTTCTATCTCAAAAAAAGGGGACTAAATGGCTACAAAAGAAATGAAGACAAAAAAAGTAGTAATTGTAGAATCACCTAAAAAAGCAAAAGAGATACAGAAATTTTTAGGTAAAGATTTTACTGTTAAAGCCACTATTGGACATTTTAAAGATTTACCTGAAAAAGAAATGGGAGTTGATTTAAAAACTTTTGAACCAAAGTTTGTTATAAAATCCTCAAACCATAAAAAAATACTTTCAGAAATAAAAAAACTTGCAAAAGATTCTGTTGTCTATATTGCAACAGACCCAGATAGAGAAGGATATGCTATAGGATACTTTATGTATCAGGAACTTAAGAAAAAAGCAAAGGATATAAAGAGAGCTGAGTTTCATGAGATAACAGAAAAACATATTAAAGATGTAATAAAAAAAGCTCCTGAATTTGAAAAAACAAACTTTGGACTTTTTGAAGCGTTTTTAGGAAGAAGAGTTGGAGACAGGATTGTTGGTTATACCTTATCTCCTATAGCTTCAAAGGAGATAGGAGGAAGGTTTTCTGTAGGAAGGGTTCAATCTCCAGCTGTTAGACTAATTGTGGAAAGAGAAAGGGAAATTCAAAACTTTAAACCAACCCCTTACTATGTTCTCACTGCAACGTTAAAGAAAGACAATATAGAGTTTATATCTTACTATGAAAAGCAGAAGATAGAGAAAAAAGAAGAAGCTGAAAAGATATTTAAAGATATTAAAGAAGAAAAAAAGGCAAAAGTAATCTCTGTAGAAAAGAAACAGGTTAAACAAAATCCTAAGCCTCCTTTTACTACGTCTACTCTTCAGCAAACAGCTAGCTCTCAGCTTAGATTTTCTCCTGAAAAAACTATGATATTAGCTCAGGACTTGTTTGAAAATGGACTTATCACATATCACAGAACAGATAGCGTTAGAATTTCTGATGAAGCCATAAAAGAAATAAGAAAATTTATTAAAGAAACATTTGGACAAGAATATCTTCCTGCTAGGATAAAAAAATACAAATCAAAAAATACGCAGGCTGATGCTCACGAAGCAATAAGAATAACTCATTTTGTAGATTTAGATAAACAAAAACAGCTAATTGAGGAAAAAGGACTAACAGAAGATCATTTTAAACTTTTAAAGCTTATATATCAAAGAACAATAGCCTCCCAAATGAAAGAAGCTGTCTATGCAAGGACAACAGCAAAGTTTGATATAAAAGGTTACACATTTAAAACAACTGGTTCAGTTCTTGTATTTGATGGTTATAAAAAACTTTACAATATAGAAGATAAAGAAGAAGCCCAAAAATTACCTCCTTTAGAGGAAGGAGAAATTCTAGAAAAAGTTGACCAAAAATTAGAAGAAAAGTGGACTAAACCTCCTTCTAGGTATACAGAAGGTTCCCTTGTAAAAAAACTAGAAGATCTAGGAATAGGAAGACCTTCTACATACGCAACTATTATAAAAACAATAAAGGATAGGGGATATGTAGTTAAAGAAGGTGGATCATTAAGACCTACAGAGGAAGCCTATCATCTAATAGATTATTTAAACTCTAAATACCACTGGGTTATAGATTACGACTTTACTAAGAGGATGGAAGATTTCCTTGATGCTGTAGAAGAAAAGAAAAAAGACTGGAAAGAGTTTGTTAAAGAGCTTTACGAAAAATCTACACAAGGTACAAAATCTGTTGTTAGTAAAAAAATGAAAGATTATGCTCTTGACCTTGCAAAGAAACATGGAATAGATATTTCTGATATTTTAGAAGATCCGCAAAAGTTAAAAGAGTTTATAGATAAATATAGAGAAACGAAACCTTCTGAAAAACAGATAGCCTATGCTAAAGCCTTAGCTGAAAAAACAGGTCTTGAACTTCCTGAAGATGTTTTAGAAGACAAAGATAAGATAAAAAAATGGATTAATAAAGCTAAAAAAGAGGCTATGAAAACATATCAACTCTCTGAAAAACAAAAGGCTATTTTAATCAAAAACGGACAGGAAGATTTGATTGATAAGCCAGAAAAAGCTTTAAAATGGCTAGATAGCTATTTCAAGAAAAGAAGAAGAAAAAAATAAGGTGGCAAAAGCCACCCTCTTATTTTATATGTATCTCTCCAATATTATGTTTTTCTAAAAGTTTATAAACTTTAGGTCTGCTAATTCCAAGAAGTTTTGCCATTTTTGTAATATTTCCTCTTGTTCTAATAAATGCTTCTTTTAAAAGTTTTTTCTCTAATCTTTCTGTATGCTTTCTAATATCTAAAACATTGGATATATTCTCAACTTCTGAAGGATCTACTTTAATATCTAAATCCTCTGCATCTATATACTCTTTATCTGTTAAAACAACAGCTTTTCTTATAACATTTATAAGCTCTCTTACATTTCCAGGCCAGGAGTAAGTTCTTATAAGTTCAATGGCATCTTTTGTAAGACCTTTTATGTCTTTTCCTATCTCTTTTGAGTATCTATCAACAAAGTATTTAGCCATTATAACAACATCTTCTCCCCTTTCCCTTAAAGGAGGAAGTTCTATTGTTAAAACAGATAATCTGTAGTATAGGTCTTCTCTAAACTTTCCTTCTTCTATTGCTTTTTTCAGATTAACATTTGTTGCAGCTATTATTCTTACGTTTGCTGTTAATGTTTCTGTTCCCCCAAGTCTTTCAAAAGTATATTCCTGCAAAAATCTTAGCAGTTTAGCCTGAAGGTTGTACGGCATATCTCCAATTTCATCAAGGAACAATGTCCCACCATTTGCTAACTCTATCTTTCCTGGCTTTCTTCTATCTGCTCCTGTAAAAGCTCCCTTTTCATATCCAAAAAGCTCTGCTTCTAGAAGTTCAGAAGGTATAGAAGCACAGTTCACAACAATAAAAGGTTTATTTGCTCTATTACTCTTTTGATGTATAGCTTTTGCTGTAAGTTCTTTCCCTGTTCCTGTTTCTCCAACTATTAAAACAGGATAATCTGTAGCAGCATACTTTCTAATAAGATGAAAGACCTCTTTCATTTTTTCATTAGTTCCAATCATCTCCATATTACTGGAGATGGTGGATTCAACAATAGATTCTTTTTCTTCCTGCGTAAGCTTTTCAATTATCTTCCCAAGTTTAAAGTCACTAATAACTTTGATAACATTTGGAGTTGAAAAGTTTAGGTACATTCCACATTTAGGGCAGTATTTATCTGTTTTTTCTATATGATATTCACAGAAAGGGCATGTTTGACTTTCGTATATTTTCTTTGTTATGAATGAACCTACTGTTTCTGCAATTTTTTCTGGCGACTCATCAAAAACTATTACCATCTCTTTTTGTTCATTTCTGTAAAGCTTTCCATTTAAAGTAACAGGTTGACCATTCATTTCAAAAGATACTTTTACTTGATCCTTATTTTTACAACTTTCAGAAAGGGCATTTTCTATTTTGATACCTTGGAGAGAAAGGTCTATAGCTTTTGTCTCAATAGCTTCATCACCACATTGTAAAATAATGTTTTCATTAAATTGAATTCTTGGAGATATCCTCATATTTTCCCCCTTTTATTCCAAAAAGCCTTTATTTTCAATGAATAATATATATAACACGCTGTAGGATTTCCACATTAAATTATGGAAAAGTATTATATCAGAGTTAGATTAGAGAAAAAACGGTGTAATCATTTAATTCATCAAGGAAACTATAGATTGAACAACTCCTATAAAAAATCCTAAAATCGCTCCTGTATAAGTTATATGCTTTAACTGGTCTTCTGAAAAACCTATAACAATTTTTTCCAAAGTTTCTATATCTATTTCCATAAATGTTTCTATTACCATTTCTCTAATTTTTAACTGACCAATCATAATAGGAAGTTCTTCCTCTATATGTTTTTCTATTTTGTCTGAAGCTTTTTCAATAAGTTTTTTCTTTAGTTTTTCTTTCAGATTATCTATCGCTTTGTCTAAAAGCTTATCAACAGCTGTTAAAACTATTGTTCCTTTTATATTTATCTTCCCAAGGGAAATACCTTCTTTTATTGTTTTCCTTATATCTGAGACAATACTTTCTATTAGATCATCTATTACAAGTTCTATTCTCTTGTGAAGTCTTTCTTTATACTTACTGTCCTCAAACAGTTTCATTAATTTTTCTTGAGGAAGAATATGCTCTTCAACAGTTTTTGCTATAGCTTCTGCAATCTCTTTTCTTCTTTTAGGGATTAATCCTGGGGTAAAAGGAACTTTAATACCAAAAATATATTTTGGTTCAAAAGGTCTAAAAAGCATTTTTATAGCTAACCAGTTTGTAATGTAACCAATAAAAGCACCTAGAATAGGTGGTAAGAAAAGTTGCCAGTGCATTTTCACCTCAAAAAGTTGTATAAAGAAGGGCGTAAAGCCCTTTTTATCTAAATATCTTCTCTTTATTTTTATCTGGTATAAACATCTCTGATTTTTCTATGTAATCTCCTTGAGCAAACTCTATACCTAATTCTTTTATAACTTCTAAATCATCTGGATTCTCTATATTCTTTGCGATAACCTTTATACCTAGTTCATCTGATATGGATTTAATACTTTTAATAAATTTCCTCTTCCAAGGATACTTTTTCAGATTCTCAGTTAAAGATTTTGAAAGTTTTATGTAGGAGATAATATCTTCTTCTCCTAGTTCAATAAGGTCTTTAATAGCGCTTGAACCTGTTCCAAAACTATCTATAGCAAAATGGAGATCAAAGCTTCTTTTAATATCCCTTAAATCTTTTATATTTCTCAGAACGTCTGCCTCTGATATTTCAAAAACAGTTTTATCTTTTATAGAGAGGATATCTTGAGCTATTGTATTTCCAATATTTTCAACTTTATAAAGTGTAAATGGACTTAAGTTTAGGAAAATTACATAGTTACTGTTTTTCAGCTCAGGATATAACTCTTCTTTTACAGTTTTTAATACAATCTGATCTATAAGAGCTATATGCCCTGTTCTAAAAGCAAGATGTATAAACCTTTCCGCTTCTATATATTTACCTTTTTTATCTTTTATCTTTGATAGAAGTTCATAACCAATTCTTTCATTTGTTGTTAAGTTAACAATAGGTTGTAAAAATGGGAATATCTCTCCTTTGTTGATAGCCTCATCTAAAAGCTTTTCCATTTCAACGTCATTAATAGCATATTTTGATATATCTTTTTTAAGATCTAATATCTTGCTATCTTTTCTGTCTACATATTTAAGTTTTTCAAGGTTAATCTCTAAAGTAGAGATTAACTCTTCAAAGTCTATTTCTTTATTTGCCTGCTTATAAATACCTGTTGCTATGTATGTTGCTTTAGGAGAGAAAAATGAAGAGTATTTTTTTGTGCTTAATTTAATTGATGAAATAACATCTTTTAAGTTTTCAATGAGAATTTGTTCATCTATATCTTTTCTTATAGCTATTCCAAATAAATCATCTCCTAGTCTTCCTACAGAGAATTCTGCGTCAAAAGTTTCCATAAATCTTTTGACCATCTCTGCAACTTTTGACAGCACAGCATCTCCAAATTTTGCACCATAAACCTCATTTATATACTTAAAGTTATCAATATCAAACAGTAAAAGAATTATTTTTTCTCCATGCTCTGCTTTTTCATACATATTTTCTAGATTCTTTAAAAATCTGTTTTTAGTAGCAACCCCTGTCACTGCATCTATGTTGTATATTTCTTTAAGCTTCTTATATGCTTCTGATATTTCCTGA
Source organism: Persephonella sp. (assembly GCA_027081375.1). GTDB lineage: Bacteria > Aquificota > Aquificia > Aquificales > Hydrogenothermaceae > JAADDV01. Next base: position 808 of record JALWKR010000071.1, on the reverse strand, counting down.
TTTTTCCTTTCTAACTCTTCTTTTGCTTCTACAAACTGGGTTATATCCCTTGAAATCCCTAAAATAGCTATAGGTCTACCTAGTCTATCAAAAAGAGGGGTTTTAATTACATCAAAGTATAGCTTTCTCCCATCTTTCTCAACTATTTCAACAGAATGAGAAGATTCCCTCTTCTCTAAAGCCTGCATATCACTGTAGATACACTGCTTTGCCACATCAGGAGGTAAAAACTCTATATCGTTTTTACCTATTATCTCCTCTTTTTTATGTTCAAAAAGCTCAGCAAAAGCTTGATTTACATATACAAACCTTAGATTTAGATCTTTTATCCATATAGGGTCAGGGGTAGTATCTAAAACTTTTGTGAATAAAACCTGAAGTTTATCTTTCCATTCATTACTAAGCCAGTCTATATTTTTGTATATCTCATCTGAAAAAACGTTTTCTTCTAAATATAGAGCTTCTTCTATTAACTGGGTTACTAATTTTGATACAGACAACTCTTTTTCTTTGGATAGATCTTTTAATCTTTTTAATAAATCATTATCAATTGCGATACTTAGTATCTTTTTCCTCTCTGACATTGCAAAACCTCTTATCCTGTTTTAATAAATTTTTAATAATTTTCCTAAACTTTTTATAAAAGTTTCATTAAAATTAATTTATATTTTCTACTATAACTTATAAAAAAAAACAAACGCAAATTATTTATTTTATTATAAAAGTAATCGTTAATTTAAACTATAATTTTAGATATTTCGCTTTAAACGAGGAATATCAATATTCCTATTCATTATTAAACTATAAC